>JAPLOK010000486.1 GCA_026400775.1 Alphaproteobacteria bacterium
ACGGCAAGCGCGCCGACCTGATCGGCGATGTCGATGCGATGGTGGCCGAGATGCAGCGCGTCACCGGCAATGCTGCGATCGGTGATGGCTACAAGCGCTTCCAGCGCGTCGCAAAGCACCTTCATGACGTGTCGGAAAAATTCTTCTTCTGGAAGTCGGTCGAAGGCATCGGCGACACGCTGAACATGGGCGACAGCTTCAAGCCCAATGTGCTGCAGGATGTGATGGCGCTGCGCATGGGTCAGTCGGCGGCCGGTGTCATCCGCAAGCATGTGCCCGATGCCAACATGGCGCAGATGCTCGACCACTACATGCAGTATGTCGGCAGCAATCCTTATGCCGCTCCGGCCGTGCTGTGCAGCATCGGCGACATGCAGGCCAGCGAGGGCGTGTGGTATCCCGTCGGCGGCACGCGCGCCGTGGCCGAGGGCCTGGCTAAGCTGGCCGGCGACATGGGCGCCGAACTGCGCACCAATTCGGAAGTCGCCGGCTTCGACATCGAGAACAATGCCGTGCGCGGCGTGGTGCTGGCCAGCGGCGAACGCATCGCGTGTGACGCGGTGATTTCCAACATGGACGCGATCCGCACCTACAAGGAGTTGGTCGGCGGTTCGACGGGCGATCAATATGCCAACAAGGGCTTCGAGCCGGCCTGCTCGGGCGTCGTGCTCTACCTGGGCTTGAAGAAGCGCTACGACCATTTGGCGCACCACGACTTCGTCTTCTCGCGCGACCCCGAGGAGGAGTTCGACGCGATCTACAAGCGCGGCGAACCGGCCCCGGACCCGACCGCATATCTGGCCGCGCCCTCGGGGACCGACCCGACCGTGGCACCCGAGGGTGGCGAAGCACTGTATGTGCTGGTCCACACGCCCTATCTGCGCCCGCACCATGACTGGTCGAAGATGCTGAAGCCCTATCGCGACACCATCATCGCCAAGCTGAAGCGCACCGCGGGCCTTGAGGATATCGAGGAGCGCATCGTCGTCGAGCGGCACCTCACGCCGCAGGATATCCACGAGCGCTACAAGGTGCTGAACGGCGCCATCTATGGCCTGGCGAGCCACGGCAAGTTCACCGGCGCCTTCAAGCCCGGCAACCGCTCGCGCCAGGTGCGCGGACTCTATCTGTGCGGTGGTGCCGCGCATCCCGGCCCTGGCATGCCGATGGTGATGATGTCCGGCTGGATCGCGGCCGATTCGCTGGACCAGGATCTCGGCGGCCGCGGCATGACTGAATTCGCGCGCGCCGCCGGCGGGCGCGAAACGCCGGTCATCGCGCACGCCGCGGAATAACCCCGTGGCGAGCGCCGTGGAAAACCCGGTACCGCTGTGGTCCGAAAGGTCCATGCGTTTCTTCAATGTGGCCTTCACGCGCAGCTTCGCGAAATCCTTCGGTGCGCTGCGCATGCCGCATTGGGGCATGCAAGCCGCCCCCGAGGGCCGCGCGATCGTGGTCTTTGCCACGCATCCGGGCTGGTGGGACGCCGTCCTGTTCATGCTGCTGCTGCGGCATTTCCACCCCGGCCGCCCGGCCTTCCTGCCGATGGCTGCCGAGGCCTTGCGCAAGTACGCCTTTATGAAGCGGCTCGGTGTGTTCCCAGTGGAACAGAATTCGCCGCGCGGCGCGGTGGCCTTCCTGCAGGTGGCGCGCATGGTGCTGGATGGCGATGCGAACATGCTCTGGATGAACGCGCCGGGCCGCTTCGCCGATGTCCGCGAAAGGCCGGTGCCGATCGCCGCCGGCACGGTGCGCCTGCCGGAGATCGCACCGCATGCGGTGTTCGTGCCGCTGGCCTTCGAATATGCGCAATGGACCGAAAAGCGTGGCGAGGCGCTGGCCGCCTTCGGCCCTCCCATCGAAGGGGCCGCGCTCGCCGCCATGGACCGCGAGGCGCGGCACGCCGCGCTGCGCGACGCACAGACCGCGGTGATGGACCGCCTGGCCGCCGATGCCATCACGCGGGATCCGGAACGCTTTCGTATCATCGTCTCGGGCGGCGCCGGCATGGGTGGATTTTATGGCGCATGGCAATACATGAAGGCGATCGCGCGGGGTGAACGGCATGTTCCACATCACGACCCGCGCGCCGGACGGACGGGATAAAGAATGGAATTCGCCCATATAGCGCTGGCCCTGGCGCTGCTGCCGATCATCTTCGGCATCATCAACCTGCGGAACCTGCCGCGGCTGCGGAGCACGGCGCCCGCCGGCACGCTGGTCTCCATCCTGATCCCCGCGCGCAACGAAGCAGCGAATATCGGCGCCTGCCTGGATGCCGCGCTGGCCTCCACCGGCGCGAATGTGGAAGTGCTGGTGATCGATGACGGCAGCACCGACCACACCGCCGCCATCGTGCAATCCTACGCCGCGCGCGACGCGCGTGTGCGCCTGCTCAGCGCGCCCGCCCTGCCGCCCGGCTGGACCGGCAAGGTGCATGCCTGCGCGCGCCTGGCGGAGGCCGCTCGCGGGACGCACCTGCTGTTCATCGACGCGGATGTGCGCCTCGCGCCGCACGCCGCCGGCGCCATGGCGGCACATGCCGCGGCGAAGAGTATTGCGATGATTTCGGGCGTGCCGCGCCAGGTGATCGGCACGCTGGGCGAGGCGCTGACCGTGCCGTTCATCAACTTCCTGCTGCTGTGCTACCTGCCATTCGGTGGCCGCGCGATCCAGCGCAAACCGAGCCTGGCCGCGGCTTGCGGCCAACTGGTGATGGTGGAACGCCACGCCTATGACGCGATCGGCGGCCATGCCTCCATCAAGGGCGTTCTGCATGATGGCGTGGCGCTGGCGCGCCTGTTCCGCACCCGCGGGCACGACACCGAGATCGTCGATGGCACGCCGCTCGCCACCTGCCGCATGTATGCGGGCTTTCGCCAGTCATGGGCGGGCTTCATCAAGAACGCGCATGAGGGCATGGCGACCCCCGTTGGCCTGCCGATCTGGACTGTGCTGCTGGCCGGCGCGCATGTCTGGCCGTGGTTCCTGCTGCCCGACCCGGAGGCGGCCTTGACCATCCTGCTGATGTTCGCGATGCGCGCCGCCGTCACCATCCGCACCCACGAGCCCTGGTGGACGGTGCCTTTGCACCCGCTGACAGTGCTGGTTGCACTGGCGATTCAGTGGACCGCGCTGATCCGTGTGGCGCTGGGTTTGAAGGCGGGCTGGAAAGGCCGCGCATATCCGTCCACAACAGGGGCATGAACCAGAGTTCACTCGCAGCCCCGGGCGCACCCAACCGCGACCACGACACCGAGAATTTCCCTACGGCCAGCCTGATCCTGGCCAAGCCTTTGCGCGCGAAGGTGATGGCCTTCTATCGTTTCGTGCGGATGGCCGACGACATCGCCGACAGCGCGGAACTCGCTTCAGAGGAAAAGCTGCGGCGATTGGACGCGATGGGCGCCGGGCTGCTGGACCGTTCCACTGATTTTCCGGAAGCGGCGCGCATGCATCGCGAGGCCGTAGGCACCACCGAGGCCGAGTTGATGCTCGAGGCCTTCCGGCAGGACTCCTTGCAGTCGCGCTACGCGGACTGGGCAGCGCTGGAGCATTACTGCGCGCGTAGCGCCAACCCCGTGGGCCGCATGCTGCTGCGCCTGCATGACAGCGATTCGCCTGAGGCCGTCGCGGCCTCCGACGGGCTGTGCACGGCGTTGCAGGTGCTGAACCATCTGCAGGACCTGGTGCCGGATCGCGACAAGCTGGACCGCGTCTACATGCCGCAATCCTGGATGGAACTGGCAGGCGGCGAAGCTGCGTTCTTCCGCACCGACAATCCCGACCGCCGCGCCATCCTGGACGCCGCGCTGGACCGTGTGGAGGAAGAGTTGGACCGCGCGCAGCAGCTGCCGCGGCTCGTCGAATCCTGGCGCCTTGCGTTGCAGTCGGCCATGACCATCGGCCTCGCACGCCGGCTGCTGGGCAAGCTGCGCGCGGCTGACCCGCTGCTGGGGCGTGTCGCGCTGGGCAAGGGCGCTTTCGCGGCCGCGGCGCTGGCAGCACCTCTGCTCGGCCCACATGACGCGCCGATCGTCGCGCGCCGGGTCGCGCGCGCCGGCTCGTCCTTCGCGCGCGGGATGAAGGCGCTGCGTGGCGAACGGCGCCGCGCGCTCTGGGCCGTCTATGCCTTCTGCCGCGCCGTTGACGACATCGCCGATGGCGCCATGCCCGAAGCCGAAAAACGCCGCTTCCTGGCCGATTGGCGATGCAAGCTGGACCATCCGGATTGCGTGCTCTCGCGCGAATTGGCGGTCGCCTGCACAGCCTTCGGCATCCCGCGCGCGGAATGCGAGGCGATGATCGCCGGCATGGAGACCGACAGCACCGATCATCTGCGCCTGGCCGACGAGGACGCGCTGCATCTATACTGCCGCCAGGTGGCAGGCAGTGTGGGCGCCATGGCCGTGCGCATCTTCGGCGCGTCCGACGCCGAGGCATGGGGCCTGCGCCTGGGCCACACCTTCCAGCTCACCAACATCCTGCGCGACGTGGATGAGGATGCGCTGCGCGAGCGCGTCTATATCCCGCGCTCCATGCTGGCCGCCGCCGGCATTCCCGAAGGCCCCGCACGCGACATCGTGGCGCACCCCGCCTTCGCGGGCATCTGCGCGCGGCTGGCGCGCGAGGCCGAGGAAGGCTTCGCCCGCGCCGAGGCCGAGTTGCCCGGCTACGACGCCACGGCACTGCTGCCCGCGCGCGTGATGATGTGGGGATATCGCCGGCTGTTCGAGCGGTTGATCGCGCGCGGCTGGGCAGGTGCGCGGCCACGCCCGAAGCTCACCACCGGGGAGAAGCTGCGCATGGCGCGGATGGCGCTGGGATGGTGAAGTCATGACCGCGATTCACGTCATCGGCGGCGGTGTCGCGGGGCTTGCGGGCGCGCTGGCGCTGGCGCGCGCCGGCCGCCTGGTCGTGCTGCACGAAGCCGCCCCCATGGCCGGCGGCCGCGCCCGCGCGCTGGCCGATGGCACAGACAACGGCACGCATGCGCTGGTCGGCGCCAACACCGCGGCGCTGCGGTTCCTCGAACGCATCGGCGCGCGCGCGCATTGGGTCGAACCCGAACCCGATGGCCTGCCCGTGCTGGATTGCGCGGATGGTTCGGCGCGCCGCATCGCACTCTCGCCGCTGGCCTGGTGGCGTGCATCGCGCAGGCCTGTCGGTGCGTCGTTTTCGGCGCTGATGGCGATGGCGCGCATGGCCTCGCCCTGGCGCGATGAACCCGTGGCGCAGGCGATGGCCGCGCATCCGGATTTCTACCGCGGCTTCGTCGATCCTCTGGTCGTCGCCACGCTCAACACTCCCAGCACCGAGGCGAGTTCCGCGCGTTTGGGCCAGGTTCTGCGGCGCCTGGGCGGTCCGGGTGCGACACGCCTCTATGTCGCCGAACGCGGCCTGGGGCCGGATATGGTGGAGCCCGCGCTCGACGCGTTCCGCGCGGCGGGCGGCGAAATCCGCTTCAACTCGCGCCTGCGCGGCATCGAGGTGGCAGATAACCGTGTCGAAGCCCTGATCCTGGATGCGCGCATCCATGCCGACGCCGTGCTGCTCGCGGTGCCGCCCTGGGAGGCAGCGCGGCTGCTGCCCGGCCTGCCGGTGCCCGAGGCGCATGCGCCCATCGTCAACCTGCATTTCGCCTGGGAAGGGCCAGGCCCGGCGCGCTTCATCGGCATGCTGGGCGCCTTGTGCCAATGGGTGCTGGTGCGGCCCACGGGTGTGTCCGTCACCGTCTCCGCCGGCGATGCCGAGGCGGAGCAGAGCGTCGATGAACTGGCGCCGCGCGCCTGGGCGGAAATCCTGCGCGCAGTTGCCGCCTTCGGCATCCCTGGCGAATGGCCGATCGTGCCGCCGCGCTGCCGCGTGGTGAAGGAAAAGCGCGCGACACCCCGCCATACGCCGCCCGTCGCGCCGCCGCGCATGCCCTTGCGCAACCTGGCACTGGCCGGCGACTACACTTGGCCCTGGCTGCCCGCGACCATCGACGCCGCGATCCGCAGCGGTGAGGCGGCCGCGCAGGCGTTGATAGGCGTGCCCCTGGGCAACACGCCCATTCCGCTCAAGCGCCGCTGGCGCATCGCGCTGCCCGAACCGCGCGGCGTGCCCGCCAGCAACCGCGCGGCGCGCCAACCATGACACCATCGGACGCCCTGGCCGCACTGCGTGTGCATGCGCCGCTCTCCATCGCCGAACGGCGCGCAGCACTCGGCAAGCTGGTTGCGGCGCTACGCGCGCGAGCGCCCGAAATGGTCGCCGCCGCCGCTGCCGATTACGGCCGCCACTCCGAGATGGACACGCTGCTGGCCGACAACCTGATCGTGCAGGATGCCGCCAAGCATGCGCGCCGCTGGCTGGGCTGGTGGGCGCGCTGGCGTGGGCAGTCGGTGCCCTATCCCTTCTGGCCGGCACGCGCCTGGGTGGAGCCCATGCCCAAGGGCGTGGTCGGCATCATGGCGCCGTGGAACTACCCTTTCCAACTGGCATTGATGCCAGCGGTCGATGCGCTGGCGGCGGGCAATCGCATCGTGGTCAAGCCCAGCGAATTTACCCCGCGCTGTGCCGCATTGCTGGCCGAGATCCTGGCGACGCTGGGCGACGACGTGGCACGCGTTGTGCAGGGCGATGCGACAGTGGCCGCCGATTTCGCGGCCCAGCCATGGGACCACCTGGTGTTCACCGGCGGCACCGATACCGGCAGGCGCGTGGCCGCGGCCGCCGCGCCGAACCTCACGCCGCTGACGCTCGAACTGGGCGGCAAATGCCATGCGATCGTGGCACCGGGCGCCGATCTGGCGCGTGCGGCGAAGGACATCCTGGTCGCCAAGATGATCAATGCCGGCCAGACCTGCGTGGCACCCGATACGGTGCTGCTGGTGGGCCACCCGCTGCAGGAATTCATCGCCGCCGCCCGCGCCGCGCGCCTGGGTCCTGGCGAGACCGAAGTGGTGAATGACGCTCAGCGCGAACGCCTGGTGCGCCTGACCGAGGGCGCCACGCTGACGGCACTGCCTGGCGGCATCGCGCTGGCCGAGGCGCCGGAAGGTCACCCCATGCACGCCTCCGAGATCTTCGGGCCAGTGCTGGCGCTGCGCGCCTGCGCGAGCATGCAGGATGCGACGCGCATCGTGGCGATCGGCGACGCACCGCTGGCGGTGTATCTGTTCGGCGCAACACGCGATGAGGAAGCGCTGGTCGCGGGCTTCACGCGCAGCGGCGCGATCGTGACCGAACGCGCGGTGGAATTCGCGGCCTTCCATGCCGTGCCTTTCGGCGGCGTGGGCGCATCCGGCTATGGGCGGCGCGGCGGTCGCGCGGGCTTCATGGAATTCTCGAACCTGCGGCTGCGCGTGCGGCATGGGCGCTGGGCGATGTCGCGCATGTTCGATGCACCGCGGACGGAAAAGGCGCTGTCCATGGCGCGGCGGCTGGTGGGGATCAAGCCCAAGGCTTGAGTTGGGCGCTTTAGCCGTAGAGCCGCCCGATGGCATCAGCGTACTTCTGCTCGATGGCGCGGCGGCGCACCTTCATCGTGGCTGTCACCTCGCCGTCGTCATGGTCGAGTTCCTTGTCCAGTATCTCGAAGCGCTTGATCTGCGCCACCTGCGCGAGGCCGGCATTCGCGCGGTCCAGTTCGGCCTCGATCAATGCACGCACGGCCGCATGCTGCGAGAGGCTCTTGTAGTTGGTGAAGGCGATGCCTTTGGCCTCCGCCCATTTGCCGACGATATCGACTTCGATCTGAATCAGCGCGGCCACGAATTTCCGTCGGTCGCCAAACACGATCGCCTCCTTCA
>JAPLOK010000048.1 GCA_026400775.1 Alphaproteobacteria bacterium
GCACCCTACAAAACGATGGACGCGCCAGGACGCACCCGGCGCGGAATGAATGAGGGCGGGCGTATCGCCCATCATGCGCGGCGGGTCAAGGGCGTTTCATCCTGGCGTGCCGGTTCCGAAGTCCGCCGGCGCAGCCGGAGGACTTCAGGACACCAGCAGCATCTTCGCGCCCAACAGCGCCATGAGGCAGGCGAAGCCAAGGCGTAACATCCGCGCCGGCAGCCGCGCCGCCAGCCGCACACCCAAGGGTGTGGTCGCCAGCGCCACCGGCAGCAGCAGCCCCAGCATCGGCAGGCTGACCCAACCCAGCGAGCCCCAGGGCCGCCCCGCCACGCCCCATCCCGCCGCCATCAGCCCCAGCGCGGCCGGCCCCGCCACCAGCACGCCGAAACCCGCAGCGGTGGCCACCGCTGTCCCGATCGGCACGCCGCACAGCACCATCGCCGGCACGCCCAATGTGCCACCGCCCACGCCCATCAGCGCCGAGAAACACCCCAGGCCGACCGGCAGCGCGCCGCCCGGCGGCCGCGCCACCAGCACCGAGCCAGCGGGCCAGAAGGCCAGATACCCCGCCACCGCCAGCGCCAGCACGCCGAACACGCGCGCCAGGACCCAGGCCGGGACCAGCGCCACCGCCGCCGCACCCAGCACCGCACCCGCCAGCAACGGCCAAGCCCAGCGCCGGAACAGCGCCACATCCAGCGCACCCCGCGCATGCTGCCGCCAGGCCGCCAGCGCGGATGTCGGCAAGGTCAGCGCCAGCGCCGTGCCAAGCCCCAGCCGCAACGCGACATCGGGCGCCACACCCAGCAACGGCCCGGCCAGCACGGCGGCCGGTACCAGCGTCACACCCATGCCCACGCCGAACAGCCCCGCCAGCAGCCCGCCCAAGGCGCCCGCCGCCAGGAGCAGCGCCACCGCTTCGCCTAGCGCACCCATGCGCGTAGCATGCGCGCTCACGCCAAGGACGAATACCCTGCCCATCATCCTCGACCCGATCTTCTATGCGCTGGCGGTGCCGGCGGTGCTGGTCTCCGCCATTTCCAAGGGCGGTTTCGCGGGCGCTTCGACCAATGTGATGGTGCCGGTGATGGCGCTGATGCTGCCGGTACCGCAGGCCGCGGCCATCGCGCTGATCCTGCTGTGCACCATGGACCTCTCGGGCCTGCGCGCCTGGTGGGGGCAGTGGGACCAGCGCGAGATGCGTGCGCTGCTGCCCGGCGGCGTGCTGGGCGTCGCACTCGGCGGGCTGCTGTTCGGCGCGCTTTCGCCACGCGCGATCATGGGGTTGCTCGGCGTCATCACGCTGGCCTTCCTGGCCTATCGGGCGGTGCAGGGCTGGCGGCGGGCGCGGCCGCCCGCGGGTTATTCGGCGCCAGGCGGCTTCGTGGCGGCGACGTGTTCGGGCATCACCTCCACGCTGGCGCATGCCGGCGGGCCGCCCTTGCAGATCTACCTGCTGCCCAGGGCGCTGCCGCGTGCGGCCTTCACCGCGACCTGCGTGGTGTTCTTCGGCGTCATCAACTACGTGAAGCTGGTGCCCTATGCGATGCTGGGGCTGTTCGACTGGACCAATATCGGCACCGCGCTGGTGCTGCTGCCCTTGTGCCCCTTGGGGGTGTATTTGGGCATTGCGTTGCAGAAGCGCGTGTCGGATGCGCTGTTCTATCGCATCGTCTCGGGGCTGTTGCTGGTGACGGGCTGCAAGCTGATGTGGGACGGGTTTTTCGCATGAGGATGTTGGGTGGCATAGGGACGTCGTGTCGCTCGCGCGGCGCCGGCCGGTCATGAAAATGCTGGGCGTGCTTGGCGGCATGGGGCCGCTGGCGTCGGCCGAATTCATGCGGCAATTGACGCTGCTGACCCCGGCCGCGCGCGACCAGGACCATGTCCCCGCCGTGCTGGTTTCCGACCCGCGCGTGCCCGACCGCACCGCAGCCCGCATCGCCGGCGGCGAGGACCCGCTGCCCGCCCTGCTGCGCGGCATCCGGATCCTGGAAGCGGCTGGCTGCGGCGCCATCGCCATTCCCTGCAACACCGCGCATGGCTGGTTCGACGGCATGCAGGCCGCGACCGCGTTGCCCATCCTGCACATCGTCGATGCAGCCGCCGAGGACCTGGCCCGCCAGGGCATCCATCACGGCACGATCGGCATCATGGGCACCGCCGGCACGCTGGCCATGGGGTTGTACCAGGACCGGCTGGGCGCGCGCGGCTATGCCTGCATCACGCCCGATGACGACACCATGGCGCGGCTGGTCACGCCGGCCATCGCGCAGGTGAAGGCCAATGACGAAGCCGGCGCCTACCCGCCGCTGGCCGAGGCCGCGCGCGCCCTGCATGCCCGCGGCGCGCGGGCCGTGGTGCTGGGTTGCACCGAGATTCCGCTGGGCATCGCCGCCGGCCCGGGGCTGCCGTTTCCGGTCGTGGACACCATCGCCGCCCTGGCGCGCGCGGCGATCGGCTGGGCGCGCGGCTGAGGGCTTGGCGCGGCGGCCCGCCAGAGGCAAGTTGGTGCGATCATCTGGAGCTTTCCCCCATGCGCCGTGTTCTTCTTGCCTGTCTTCTGGCCTGGCCGGCCATGGCCTATGCGCAGGCGCCGACCCCGCGCCCGGCCACCCCGGTCCAAGCCCCTGCCCAAGCCTCCGCCGCTGCCGGCGCCGAGGCGCCCGACCGCACCTCCGCCAGCTTCGGCGACTGGACGATGCGCTGCGAAGTGCTGCGCCCGCAGGGCCAGCCGGCCACCCGCAGCTGCGAAGTCGTGCTGACCGTGGCCGACCAGCGCGGCCAGCCGGTGCTGCTGCTGGCCGTGGGCCGCCCGGCGCGCACCGAACCGCTGCGCATCATCGCGCATCTGCCGATCGAGCTGCGCGTGGACCAACCCGCGCGCCTGCTGCCCGACCCGGCCGCCCCGCTGACCGAGGGCGTCACCCTGCCGCTGCGGCTGTGCTCCGCCGCCCGCGGCGGCTGCTTCGCGGAACTGGAGCTGCGCGACGATGTGGCGCTGCGCCGCCTGCGCGCGCGCGGCGACAATCCCGGCCGCATGGATTTCCGCGATAGCGCGGGGCGCGAGGTGCAGGTGCCCTTCAGCCTGCGCGGCTTCGGACCGGCGCTGGATGCGATGATGCGCGAGGCCGGCTGACCATGGTGGCCCGGCCTGTCGCCTATCTGGCAGGCCCCGATGTGTTCCTGCCCGACGCACCCGCCCATGCTGCGCGCAAGCGGGCGATCTGCGCGAAGCACGGCATAGAGGCACGTCCGCCTTTGAACGAGGACGTGGCCTCATTGGCCGCCATGTCCGATGACGACGCCTGGCGGACCATCTTCGCCAAGGACATCGCCATCATGACGGCCTGCGACATCATCATCGCGAACCTGACGCCGTTTCGCGGCCCTTCGGCCGATGCGGGCACGCTGGTGGAGCTGGGCTGGTTCCTGGGCCAGGGCAAACCGATCTTCGGCTATTCCAACATCGCCACGCCCTTCGCGGCGCGCAGTGCCGTGCATCTGGCGCGCTGCCCGGACCCGATGCCGGGCCTGACCGTCGGCGGCTTCGGCCTGCCGGACAACCTAATGATTCCGGGCGCAGTGCTGGCAGGCGGCGGCCACCCCATCGTGCTGCCGGCGGACGGGCAGGACCGGCCCTTCGACGCGCTGGACGTGTTCGAACGCTGCGTGGAAATCGCCGCGCGGGCTCTAAGGGGCTGATTCACGCATCAGGCGGAAGACGCCTGACGCGATCAGACCCGGGCGGGCGAAAAAGCCAGGCGGCCTGTAAGCCGGGTTCTGTCTGGCGGGTTGCCCCGCCTGGACGACCATTCCTCTGCGACAAGTGTTACCACTTGCCTCTTGCGGCCAACCCGGGCGGAAGGGCGAAAGACCCCTGCGGCGAACCGCACCCACCCCTATAAGGCCTTGCTCCCGGTGGGGTTTGCCATGCGGGCCTGGTTGCCCAGTCCCCGGTGCGCTCTTACCGCACCCTTTCACCCTTACCCGCGCCGAGGCGCGGGCGGTCTGCTCTCTGTGGCACTGTCCCTGAAGCGGTTGCCCGCCCCGCCGGCCGTTAGCCGGCACCGTCCTTCCGTGGAGCCCGGACTTTCCTCCAGCCCATGGGCCTGCCATGGGCCAGCGGTCATCCAGCCGCCTGGCGCGACACCGCTGCACGCTGCGCAGCATCAGGTCAAGGCTTGCAGCAGTGCACCCATCATCGCCCGCTGGACAGAATGACCGCTCATCCGGGAAACTGGTAGTAAAGTCTTGCGCCGCGCACGATCATGCCGGCAAAACGAAAGGGCGTGTTGCCGCAGGTGTTGAAGAATCCGCGCGACCCTGTCCGTCTTGGTGACGCGGTGCTGGAGCCTGCGCGCGTGCTGCTGCGTGCCCCCGACGGGGCGGAGACCACGCTGCGGCCCAAGACCTTCGAGCTTCTGGCGCTGCTGCTCGCGCGCCCTGGCGAACTCGTCACGCGCTCGCAGATCCTGGACGCTCTGTGGCCCGACCTCTTCGTCAGCGATGACAGCATCACCCAATGCGTGGGCGAGTTGCGTCGCGCGCTGGGCGCCGAGGCCGCGCGGCTGAAGACGCTGCCCAAGCGCGGCTACCTGCTGGAGGTCGTGCCCGCGCCCGTGGAGGCGCCGAAAGCCGCGCCCGGCCTGCCCGCCACGCCGATCGGCGGCGGCGCGCCGGTGGTCGCCGTGCTGCCCTTTCATGTCGCGACGCTGGAACCGGCGCTGGCGGCCTTCGGCGATGCGGTGCTGGAGGGGGTCGTGGGCGCGCTGGTGCGCATGCGCGAGCCGGTGGTGATCTCCGCCAACTCCACGCGCCGCTTAGCGACCGAGCCGCTCGACCTTGCGGAGACGGGGCGCCGGCTGGGCGCGCGCTACATCGCCTCGGGCCGGCTGCGGCGCGCGGAGAATGTCTTCCGCCTGACCGTGGAGCTGGCGCAGGCGGATACGGGCACCGTGCTCTGGCATCGCGGCTATGACGTGACGGAGACAGGTTCCTTCGCCGCGGAGGACGAGATCGCGGGCGTCATCGCGCACACGCTGGTGCCGCACGTGCAGGCGGTGGAGCTGGCGGCCGCGCGCCGCCGCGCGCCCGGGGAGCTCGCGGCCTATCACCTGCTGCTGCAGGCGCGCACGCTGATCTACCGCATGGAGCGGGACGCCTTCGAGAAGGCGGCGCCGCTGCTGCGCCAGGCCGTCGCGCTCGATGGGGGCTTCGCGGCCGCGCACGCGGCGCTGGCGGACTGGCACAGCCTGCGCCTCGGCCAGGGCTGGTCTCCGGACCGCGAGGCGGACACGCAGGGCCTCATCGCGGCCGCGCGCCAGGCGCTGGCGCTCGATCCGGGCCATGCGCGCGCGCTGGCCATGCTCGGCCACAACCGCACCATCTTCGAGCATCGCCACGAGGAGGCGACACGCCTGTTCGACCGCGCGCTGGACGCCGCGCCCAATGATTCCGAGGCCTGGATGTGGAGCGCGCCGACCTTCGCCTATCTCGGCGAGGGCCGGGAGGCGGTGCGCCGCGCCGAGCGCGCCATCCAGCTCTCGCCCATGGACCCGCTGCTGTTCCGCTACGAGCATTTCGTCTCCATCGCGCATTACGCGACGGGCGACATGGAGCGCGCGGCGGAGCACGGGCTGCGCTCGGCGGCGGCGAACCCGAGCTACACCTCGAACCTGCGCACCACGGCGGCGGCCCTAGCCGGGCTTGGGCGGCTTGAGCCGGCCCGCGAGCTGGCACGGCGCGTGATGGAAATCGAGCCAGAGTTCCGCGTGGGTCAGATGATCACGCGCTATGCCTCGCGCGATCCGGCGGTCCGCCGGCGCTTCGCCGAGCAGATGATCGCGGCGGGGCTGCCGCAGTGACGCACCGCGCCACCGCAGGGCGCGCGGGTATGAAAGCGGCCGGCTGGGCCGCGGCATGGGAGGACATCAGGGCATGAGCTTCTTCTTCGGCAATGGCGGCATGAATGGCGGCATGAACGGCGGCATGAATGGCGGCATGAACGGCGGCATGAATGGCGGCATGAACGGCGGCATGAACGGCGGCATGGGCGGCGGCAGCTTCGCGCTCGTCCTCACCGGCTCGCTCGAGGAGACGCCGGGCGGCCAGCCCTTCATCACCGGCGCGCGCTTCCCCGAGGCGGGTTTCGCCCCCGTCCCCGCCGCTCAACTCCGGCATCAAGGGCGCCGAGGCCGACCTGCTCAGGCGCCAGGTGACCTTGGTGCTCGACCGCATGCCGCTGCGCGCCGAGCGGCTGGGCGAGATCATCACCCAGGCCGATGCCTTCGACGCCTGGTGGCTGCGGCTGCTGGGCGGCGGGCGCGCGATGGCCACGCTCGTCAGTGCGGCGCTGCAGATCGGCCAGATGGCCGGCATGTACTGGAAGGACGTGTACAAGTTCCCGCGCCCCGTGCAGGTCTATCCTGCCATCGCGCCGGTGCTGGCCACGCCGCCGCACCCCTCCTACCCGTCCAACCACTCATTGCAGTCGCACCTCATCGCGCGTGGCGCTGCGGAGGTGTTCCGCCGGGCCGGGGCCGCCAAGGCCATGCCGCCCGAGTTCCTCGACGGCATCGCGGGCCGCGCGGCCGAAAACCGCGAGGTGGCGGGGGTGCACTACCCGTGCGACAGCCGCGCGGGTGAGGAGCTCGCAAGGAAGCTTTGGCCGCTGCTGATGTCGTTGCCCGGCTTCCAGGCAGCGTTGAAGAAGGCGGCGGAGGAGCTTGGAACCCTGAAGCCTGGCGGGCTGCCGCTCGCGCCCGCCGTCACCAAGGCGCCCGCGAAGCCGAAGGCGGCGAAGAAGGCACCGAAGAAGGGCGGTCCGTGACGCAGCCCTATCTCGAGGCCGCGGCACGCGAATTCGGGCTCAGCGCGCGCGAGATCGCGTTCCTCACCGAACGCGGCGTGCGCTCGCATGACGCGCTGCACGAGGCGCTGGAGGGGGCGCCCGGCCTCGCGGAAGCCGCACCCGACATCCGGCGTGACCTGCTGATCGCGGGCGTCACGCCGCTGCTCTCGCCCGGCTATCGCGCCGCGCTGGCGCAGGTGCTGGAGCCGCCGCTCCCCGGGGCGGAGCTGTCCGAACCGGTCGGCCTACCGGTGCCGGAGAATCTGCTGCGACCGCTCCCCCCGCCGGCGGATTGGCCGGGCCTCACTGGGCCGCCCGTGCTGCGCGAGGCGGGGGATCAGCCGCTCGACCTTCGCGCGCGCATGGAAGGCGTCTCCTGGCCTGTGCGGGACCAGGGGCCGGGCACCGCCACCTGCGTGCCCTATGCCGCCGCCGCCTGCCTGGAGCTGCTGTGGCGTGAGCCGGGCACGCTGCCCGAGACCCTGGCGCCGGAGTTCCTCTACGCGGTCATCGCGGGGCAGGGGGGGCTGGGGCGCAATGGCGGCACCAAGCTCGGCCAGGTGCGCAAGGTGCTGCTCGCCTCGGGCATCTGCGCCGAGGAGGAATGGCCACGGGACGCAGAGCCGACACAGCGCCCGCCCGCGCGGCTGATGCAAAAGGCCGCCCCGCGCGCGAAGCGCATCGGTGCCATCTCCTACTGGGACCTGGGCTTGCTGCGCCGGCGCTGGCCGGGTGCGGCGCGCACGGTGCTGGAGCTGCTGAAGGCCGGCCGGCCGGTGGCCATCTCGATCCCCGAACACCGCGACCCGCTCGGCGCGAAGCGTGGTCCGACGGATTGGTGGCGGCCCATTCCTGTCGCGCGTGGGGAAGTGCGTGACCCGGTGAAGGGCGCGCCGAAGCCCGAGATGGGTCATGCGGTGTGCATTGTGGGGTTCCAGCCCGACCCGGATGAGGCGCTGGGCGGCTGGTTCATCTTCCGCAACAGCCTGGGCCAGCGCTGGTCGAAATACGCCCCGGTGCAGGGCGATGTGACGCTGCCCGTGGTGCCGGAGCAAGGCTTTGGGGCGCTGTCCGCGACCCATCTGGAGCAATACGTCTACGAGATCTTCGCGCCCAGCCTGCCTTGAACCAAGGGTGCATGGGCGCGTCAGAGGGCTGTCAACACGGCGCCCATCATCGCCCGCGTCTGCGCATCGGCGATGCCATCCACGCGGTCCTGCCGCCAATGCCGCTGGAAGGCGGTGACCAGCACCGGCAACGGCAGATCCGTGCGGTAGCCGATGGCGGCGAGTGCCGCCGGCACGTCATCCACCTCCGCCGCCAGCGCGCGCGGCCAGATGCCGATGCCCTGCGCCGCCAGGCCCTGCCAGTCGAAGAATTCGCCGGGGTCCTGCTTGCGGTCGGGCGCGATGTCGGAATGGCCCACCACATTGCGCGCGGGGATGGGGTGGCGCGCCAGGATCGCCTCGCACAGATCGACCAGGGCGGCCATTTGCAGCGCCGGGAAAGGGCGGTAGCCGTGTTCATGGCCGGGGTTCACCACCTCGATGCCGATGCTGCGCGCGTTCAGCCCGGAATGCCCGCACCAATGCGAGATGCCGGCATGCGCCGCGCGGCGGGATTCATCGACCAGGGCGAAGACGCGGCCGTCTTCCTCGACCAGGTAGTGGGAGGACACCTTCGCCTCGGGGTCGCGCAGGCGGGCCAGCGCGGCGGGGCCTGACAGCATGCCGGTGTAGTGCAGCACCAGCATGTCGATGGGCGCGCCATCGGGGCGGGCATCGTGGTTGGGGCTGGGGGCGGGGATGATGCGCATAGCCCCCCTACAGCTTTCGCTCCCGCTTCACCCGATCCCACGCCGCGTTGATCTCCGACACCTTGGCCTGCGCGCGCTTCACCACATCCGGCGCCGCCCCGCGGGAGAGCAACGCATCCGGGTGGTTCTCCCGCATCAGCTTGCGCCAGGTCACGCGCACCTGTTCATCCGTTGCATCCCGGCCGAGGCCCAGAATGGCATAGGGGTCAGGCCCCGCCTCCACCGGGCCGCGCGGCCCCTGCCCGTCGCGTGCGCGGGTCCAGGCCGGGGCATCCAGCCGGAAGCCGATCTGTACGCGTTGCAGGAAGGCGACCTCCCCGTTGGTCAGCGGGCCATCGGCGCGGGCGATGCCGAAGAAGGCGGCCAGCACATCCTCCAGCATGGTGGGGTCGTCGGCGAAGGCCTCGCCCATGCGGTCGGCGAAGGCCTCGAAGCCCTCCGCATTCTCGCGCGCCTGGTCGAACAATTGCGCCACATCGGCCATGTTCTCGGGCGGGATGCGGAAGGCGGTCTTGAAGGCGTCGATCTCCTCGCGCTTCACCGCACCGTCGCATTTGGCCAGCTTGGCCGAGATCACGACCACGCCGACGGCGAATAACTGCTGCTTGTTGCCCAGCAGCGCGGCCCAATCCGCCGCCCCCGGTCCGATGCGCCCGCTATCGGCCACATGCCCCGCGGCCGCGCCCAGCACGGCGCCCAGCGGCCCGCCCGTCACGAACCCCGTCACACCGCCGATGATCTTGCCCCACATGCTCACGCGCGGCGCATAGCATGTGCGCGGCGCACTTGCACCCGCGCAGCGCCCGCGCCACACCGGACGCAGGATGAGGCTGCAGGCAACCCGCATCGGCAGGATCGGCGCGCGCATCGGCATCGTGGCCGGGCTGCTGCTGGGCATCCTGCTACCCGCCGCCCTGCTGCTGCCGCAACGCATCGACTGGGACGGCTATCGCAGCACCCTCGCCGAACATGCCGCCAGCCGCCTGGGCCGGTCCATCGCGCTGGAAGGCACGCTGCGCCTGTCATTGCTGCCCGCCACCGTGCTGGAGGCAGATGGCGTGCGCATCGGCCCCAGCATCGACCAGGTGGAACTCTCGGCCCGCGCCCTGCGCCTGCGCCTGGACCCGTGGCGCCTGCTGTTGGGCCGGGTGGTGGTGCGCGAAGTGTCGCTGGTCGGCGCCGATGTCAGCCTGCCCTGGCCGCCCGCCGCCCTGCCCGGCCTGCCCAGCCTGGATGAACTCATCGCGCTCGATGCCCGCATCGAGGACAGCCGCATCAGCCTGGCCGGCGCGCGCATCGAAGGTGTGTCGGCCCGCCTGCTGGCCGGCGGCCCGGCCGAGGCGCTGCGCACCGAAGGCCGCTTCGAATGGCGCGGCCAGCGGGTGAATTTCCAGGCGAGCCTCGGCCGCGCCGGCGATGACGGCGTGGCCCCCATCGACATCACCGCGCAATTCGGCGCGGGCCGCCTCTCCGCACGCGGCGTGCTGCTGGCCGATGGCGGTTTCGAAGGCCGGGTGGACGCGACCGGCCCCGACCTCGCGGCGCTACTGCCCACGCCGGGCGGCGCCTTCACCGCCAATGGGCGCATCACCGCCACACGTGATGCCATTGCGCTGGACCCCTTGGCGATCCGGGTGGCGGGCCAGGCGGGTCGCGGCGGGCTGACGCTGCGCCTGACGCCGACGCCACGGCTGGATGCCGCGCTGACCGCCGACCGGCTCGACCTCGACGCCTGGACCGGCGCCCTGCGCGCGGCGGTGCCCGCACTGCCCATGGCCTTCACCCTGGCGGCGGCGGAATCCTCGCTGCTGGGGGTCGCGCTGTCCGATCTGCGGCTGGCGGTGCAGATCGCCGAAGGGCGCATCACCGTCACGCAAGCCGGCGCGATGGCAGGCGAGGCGCGGTTGTCAGTCGCCGGCGCGGGTGAGCGTGATGCCAGCGAATGGGCGCTGCGCGTCGATGCCCCGCGCGGGGCGGCGAATCTCGGCGTCTTCGCGCCGCTCGGGCTGCAGGCGCCGCCGGGCGCCTGGCCCGAAGGGCCGTTGGCCGCCACCTTCCGCATGGCGCTGGATGAACGCCAGGCGGTGTTCAGCGATATCGCGGTGCAGCTGGGCGGCGAGCGCATTCGCGGTGCGGCCACCTGGCGGCGCGGCGCGCGGCCTTTCCTGGGGCTGGGCCTCGAATTCACCTGGCTGGCCGCCGACCCCTGGCTGGGCTGGGCCGAGGCCGCGCAGAGCATGGATCTGGACCTGCGGATCGGCGCCGAACGCGCCACCCTGCTGGGCACGCCGCTGGAGGCGCTGCGCCTGGATGCGGCGGCCGAGGCCGGGCGGCTGGTGCTGCGCCGCGCCACCGCGCGTCGCGGCCGCGCCGACCTCTCGGCCACCGCCACCGGCACGCTGAGCCCGCTGCGCCTGCAGGAGGCGCAGATCGAGACCCAGGGCGGAACCTTAGGTGATCTGCTCTGGCCCTGGTGGCGCCTGCCGCCCGAGTTGGACCGCCTGCCTGCCCGCGCCCGCGCGACGCTGGCGGGCGCGCCTGAAGCGCTCGCCCTGCGGCTGGATGCAGATGCCGAGGATGCCAGGCTGGAAGCGGCCCTGACGCTCGATGCGCGGCAGATGCAGGCGCAGGGGACCGCCACGCTGCGCCACCCCGGCGCACCCCGCCTGCTGGGGCCTTTCCTGCCGGCGGGGTGGGTAGAGCTGCTGGGCCAAGGTTCGCTGTCGGTGATCGCGCCGGTGACGCTGCGCGGCACGGGCTTCACGGCCGAGGGGCTGGATTTGGTTGCGGGCGCGCTGCGGCTGCGCGGCGGGCTGAACCTGGCCGAAGGGCGGCTGGCCGGCGAATTGGCGCTGGAACGGCTGAGCTTGGCCGAGGGCGGCATCTGGCCGGAACTGCCGCTGCCCCCACAGGGCCTGGCACTCGAGATTGGGCTGACACTGGGCCGGCTGGAAACGCCGCTGCTGCCGCCGCTCTCGGGCCCGCGCGCAAGCCTGCGCGGCGATGCGGCAGGGCTGGCGCTCGAAGTGCCAGAATGGCGCATCGGCGAGGGCCGGGCACGGGCGCGCCTGTCCTGGTCGGCAGAGGCGGTGGCGCTGGATGCTGCACTGGCGCAAGTGCCGCTGGGCGGCGCGCGGGTGGATGCGGCGATGCAGTTGAATACCTCCGGCCGCGGCGCGCAGGAATGGCTGGCGGGGCTGGGCGGCGCGGGCGAGGTGGTGCTGGCCGATGGCCGGCTGGAGGGGCTGGACCTCGCCGCACTGCTGGAAGCCGGCGCCGAGCCCGACCCGTCACTGGCAGCGCTGGAGGCGGTGAGCGGCGGTGCGACGCCCTTTACGCGGCTGGCGCTGCCCTTCAGCGCGGTGCGCGGGCAGTTCCGGCTGGGTGCCGGCGCGGTGCTGGAAAACCCTGTGGCCGAGGGCCGGCTGGTGGGCTTCTGGGATGCCGCGCGCGATGCGCTTGATGCCACACTGACACTGCCGCGCCCGGAGGGTCCGGCAATGGGCGTGCGGCTGCGCGGGCCGATCCTGGCGCCGCGCGGGCTGCCGTTGATCGAGGATCATCTGCGGTGGCGCGAGGGGCGATGATTCAGCCCAGCTGCTTGCGATAGCTGTCCTTGCGCGCAATCAGCCCATCGCGCAACACGAACAGGTCCACACCGCGCTGTTCGGTGACGACCCCCTGCGCATCCGTGCCGCGAAAGGTCCATTCGCTGAAGCCGCGATCGCCCGCGACCACATGCACCGCATCCTGCCAGCGCGCATCGGGCCAATGGCGCCAGGCCCAACCCAGCGCCTCGCGCAGCGCGGGCTTGCCCTGGTGGCGCGCGCCCCAGGGGTTGGGTCCGGCGGCGGTATCGAAGATGCAGTCCTCGGTCACCATGGCGAGCAGCGCGTCGATGTCGTGGAGGTTATAGGCGGCCGCGAAGGCATCGAGCAGCGACAGCGACATCACATGCCCGTCCAGTCGCGCAGTGCCGCGCGCATCGCCTGCTGCACGGTCATGCCGGCATCGGTCATCGCCTCGGCCGGATACCAGTGGTCGCGGCCGGGGATGCGGAGTTGCCGGCCGCCCAATGCCGCCGCGACGCGCGGCGTGGCATCGATGATGTAGCCGACATCCTCCTCGGCGCTGATCATCAGCACGGGCGGCATCGCACCTGGCCGGATATCGGCGGTGTCCATGGTGCCCGAGAGCGACAGCACGCCCACGCAGGGAACATGCTCCGCATAGGCGGCATAGAGCGCGCAGCGGGCGCCGGCCGACCAGCCGCCCAGCACGATACGCGCGGGGTCCACGCCCCATTCGGCGGCGCGCGCGGCCACGGCGCGGGCGGCGGCCGTCATGTCATCGATCGCGGCTTCCACCACGCCGGCCACCTGCTGTGGGATGGCGGGCGGCAGGCCCATGATCTCGCGCACCTGGCGGATGCGGTCCATGGGCACCAACTCGGGGCGCGTCAGGACGGGCGTGGTGCCGGGGTCCGGGTCGTCTCCGCCCAGGCGATAGCCCACCGAGAAACAGGCGAAGCCTTCGGCGGCGAAGCGGCGGCAGTATTCGGCCATGGCGGTGTTGGCGCCGTAGCGGCCGGCGGTGGGGAAGCTGTCATCCTCCTTGGAGCCGCGCAGGAAGGCGCCGCCGAAGGCCAGCACGACGGCGGGCACGGGGCCGGTGGGGGCATCGGGCAGATAGGCATCCATGCGCAGCGTGACGCGGCGCGGCGCGGTGCTGTGGGCGATGCCCGCCTCAGCATAGGCGATGTCGGCGATCAGGCGCGGCATGTCACTCGACCTCCACACGCGCGGCGCGCGCCACCTCGCCCCAGGCCGCGACCTCGGTGCGGAAACGCGCGGTCCATTCGGGGGCGGAGAGCGGCGGTTCGACCGGGATGGCGCTGCCGGCGATGATCGCCTGGCGCACCCGCGGCTGAGCCACCGCGGCGTTGAAGGCGGCATTCAGCCGCGCGACAATGGGCGCGGGTGTCGCCGCCGGCGCGAAGGCGGCGTGCCAGCCCACCGCATCGAAGGCGAGACCCGCCTCGCGCAGCGTCAGCACATCGGGCAGGGCGGTGGCGCGGTGCGTGCCGTTCAACGCCAGCGCGCGCAGCCGGCCGGAGGTGATGTGCGGTGTCATCGCCACGGCATCGAGGATGGCGAAGTCCAGCGTGCCGGAGACGATGTCCGGGAAGGCCTGGGCGCTGACGCGGTACGGCACATGCGTCATGCGGTTGCCGGCCTCCAGGCCCATGCGCTCACCGATGAGATGCGGCGGTGTCGCGATGCCGAAGCTGCCATAGCTGACCGCGCTGCCGCGCGCGCGGGCGGCGGCAATGATGTCGGCAATGCTGCGCAAGGGGCTTTCGGGGCGCGTGACCACGATCACCGGCACGGTGGCGAGCAGTGCCACGCCGGTGAAGTCGCGCGCCGCATCGAAGGGCAGATGCCGCAGCACGGAGGGTGAGATGGCGAAGGCGCCGGCGGTGACCAGCACGGTGTAGCCATCGGCAGGGGCGCGAAAGACGGCTTCGGCGCCGGTATTGCCACTGGCGCCGGGGCGGTTGTCGATGACGACGAGCTGGCCGAGATCATCGCGCATCGGCTCGGCCACCAGGCGGGCCACGATGTCGCCGCCACTGCCGGCCGACGCCGCGACGATCAGCCGGATCTGCCGGTTGGGGAAGGCGGGTTGCGCCAGGGCAGGCGTGGCGAGAAGGGCAGGAAGGATGCGACGGGTGATGGGCATGCTGGACCTCCGCTGCGGGCAGCCTGCCGCGTGGTGCCGGCCGGCGCTACCCCCTTCGCACGCCGAAGATCGCCATGATCCCGCCGCGCGCGAAGAGCACCACCAGCAGCAGGATGGGGCCCAGGATGAACTGCCAATGCTCGGTGATGGCGCCCAGCGTGTATTCCAGGCCGACGAGTGCGGCCGCCCCCACCACCGGGCCCAGCAGCGTGCCCATGCCGCCCAGGATGACCATGATCATCAGCTCGCCCGATTTCTGCCAGGCCATCAGGTCCGGTGAGACGAAGCGCAGGTAGTTGACGGTCAGCGCACCGGCCATGCCGCAGCCCATGCCGGCGATGATGAAGGCGACCAATTTATAGGGGTAGACCGGCACGCCAAGGGCGGCCATGCGGCGTTCGTTCTGGCGGATGCCCTCCAGCACGCGGCCGAAGCGGCTGCGAACGATGCGGTGCTGGAAATACAGCCAGACCACCAGCAAACCCAGGCAGAGCCAGTAGAGCTGGTTGAGGTCGCGCAGGTCGAGGAAGGGCACCTCGTTGCGGCGCCTGACCATCAGCCCGTCATCGCCGCCATAGGCCTTCAGGCCCACGAAGAGGAAGAACAGCATCTGCGCGAAGGCCAGCGTGATCATGATGAACTGCACGCCGGAGGTGCGCAGCGACAGCGCACCGATGGCCGCCGCCGCAATGCCTGAGACCAGCATCGCCGCCGGCAGCGTGACCAGCAATTGGTTGCTGCCGGGGATCAGCCCAAGAATGGGTTCGGCCAGGCGGAAATGTTCCCACAAGATGCCGACTGTGTAGCCACCCAGTCCGAAATAGGCGGCATGCCCGAAGCTGACCATGCCGCCATGGCCGAGGATGAGGTTGAGCGACACCGCCGCGATGGCGAGGCAGGCGATGCGCGTGGCCACACCCGTTGTGGCGGGCTGGTCCAGCGCGGTGGCGACCCAAGGCAAGGCTATGGCCGCGGCCAGCAACACGGCCAGGATCAGGCGGTCACGCATGGGCGGGGAACAACCCGCGCGGGCGGATCAGCAGCACGAGTGCCATCAGCAGATAGACGCCCATGGAGGAGAGGGCCGCCCCCAGCGCATCGGCCTCGGAGGCGGGCATCACGCCGCGCAGCAGGCCGGGGACAAAGGCGGTCAACATGGTCTGCACCATGCCCACCAGGATGGCGGCGGCGAAGGCACCGCGCACACTGCCGATGCCGCCGATGACGACCACGACGAAGGTCAGGATCAGGATCTGCTCGCCCATGCCGACCTGCACCGCGGAGACCGGGCCGGCCATCACGCCGGCGAGGCCCGCCAGCAGCGCGCCCAGGCCGAAGACCAGCGTGTAGAGCAGGCGGATATCGACGCCGAGCGCGCGCACCATCTCGCGATGCGTCGCACCCGCGCGGACCAGCATGCCGATGCGCGTGTGCTGGATCAGCAGCCACAGGCCAAGCGCGACCGCCAGCCCCACCGCGATGATCAGCAGCCGGAAGGAAGGGTATGGCACGCCGGGGAAGACCTCGACCGCGCCGGCGAAGGCAGGCGGCAGGTCCACGAACAAAGGCTGGCGGCCGAACAGGATCACCATGCCCTGGTTGCAGAACAGGATCAGCCCGAAAGTGGCGAGCACCTGATCGAGGTGGTCCCGGGCGTAGAGGCGGCGGAGAACGGCGAGCTCCATGGCCATGCCCGCGGCGGCGGCGGCGACCACGCCGCCCAACAGTGCCAGCCACCAGGAGCCGGTCTGCTGCGCCACCAGAGCGGCGGCGAAGGCGCCGATCATGTACAGCGAACCATGAGCCAGATTGATCACGCCCATGATGCCGAAGATCAGCGTCAGCCCGCCGGCCAGCAGGAACAGCATGACGCCGAATTGCAGGCCGTTGAGGAGTTGCTCGGCGAGGAGGGTCACGTCAGATGCGGCACTGCCCCGAATATGCGTCACCGTGGTTCTCGAGGATGCGCCCCTTCGTCACGATGCCAAGCGCGCCGCCCGTGCGCTCCACCTTCAGCGCGAACCAGTCCTGCACCGGGTGCTGGTTCGGGCCGAAGCGGAAACGCCCGCGCGTGGACTGGAAATCCGCCCGCATCATGGCCGTGCGGAAGCCGGCCGGCGCGACATCGCCGCGCGTCTGGCGCAGTGCAGCCCCGATCGCGAGTGCGGTGTCATAGGCCTGCTGCGCGTAATAGGTGGGCATGCGGTTGTAGCGCGCGCGGAACGCCGTGACGAAAGCGCGGGAGGGCGCATTGTCGAAATCGGAATTCCAGTGCGAGGAGAGGTTGATCCCCTCCGCCGCATCACCCACCGCGGTCAGGATGGTGCTGTCCATCGAGGGTGCGGGGATGCATTGCGGGATCGTGGCCAGCAGCCCGGCCTGCGCGTATTGCCGCAGGAAGGCGATGCCGAGGCCGCCCGGGTGGAAATGGAACACCGCATCAGGCCGCGCGGCGCGGATCTGCGCCATTTCGGCGGCGTAGTCGGTCTGGTCCAGGCGGGTGAA
>JAPLOK010000459.1 GCA_026400775.1 Alphaproteobacteria bacterium
AACGGGCTGGACCAGGCTGCGTGAACGCATATGAACGCAGCGTGGTCTAGAGCAGCGTCCGATCGGGTTGAACCGCTACGCGGTTCAGCCGATCGGACATAAGCTGCTCTAGCAGCTATACTTCTAGAACACGATCTTCCGACCAGCTTGATACAAGCTGGTCGGAACGTGCTCTAGCATGCGATTTCGAGCGCTGTTGCGGCATCGCGGCCGCCTACCTGCGCATGGCGATGATCCGCATCATGGGCAGGCGGTCGGCGGCAAAGCCCGCACCGTGAGCCAGAACTTGCCGGATCGGTTCTGAGACCCGCCTCACACCCCGTCGAGCACCACCCGCAACGTCGCCACATCCGCCACCACCGGGTTGCCCAGCGCCATCGCCACCGGCCCATAGCCCCAGCCCACGAACACCGCCGGCACGCCGGCGCCGCGCGCGGCCAGCATGTCGTTCTGGTGGTCGCCGATCATGATGGCCCGCCCGCCGCCGGCGGCACCCATGGTCAGCAACAGATGCGCAGGGTCAGGCTTGCGCATGGCGAAGCTGTCGCCACCGCCGACCGCGCGGAAATGGTCGAGCAAACCCAGCCGCGCCAGCAGCGCGCGCGCCGGTTTTTCGGGCTTGTTGGTGCAGACCGCCAGGCGCCAGCCCTGCGCCGCCAGCTCGCCCAGCAATTCCACCAGACCGGGGAAGGGCTGCGACAATTCGCCACCCTCCAGCGCCGGATCCTCCACGAAATGCGCCAGAGCGTCATCCGGCACGGGCGCGCCATGCGCGCCGAAGCCGCGCTCCAGCAGCACACGGCCGCCATCGCCGATCATCGGCTTCACCTGCGCCACCGAGAGCGGCGCCAGCCCCGCCGCTTCCAGCCGGCGATTCAGGGCTGCGGTGATGTCGGGCACGGTGTCCACCAATGTCCCGTCCAGGTCGAAAACGGCCAATCTGTTCATGGCCGCCGGCTTGCCACGGCAGCGTCGCCGCGTCCAACCTGGGGCGCATGGGATACGCTATTCTGGCCTTTGACGGGGCCGATCCGTCACGCCGCGCCGCGGTGCGCGATGAGCACTTGGCCGTCATCACGCGCTGGGCCGCCGAGGGCCGGCTGGCGCTGGGCGTGCCGCTGTTCAACGCGGCTTTCCAACCGGTGGGCAGCCTGATGGTGCTGAACGTGCCCGACGAGACCCACGTGAAGGAGTACATCCAGGAGGAGCCCTTCGCGCAGCAGGGCGTCTGGGCGCGGTTCGACGCGCATCCCTTCCGCATCGCCCCCCTGCCCTATCGGCCGCTGCCGCAACCCGGCGCACCGGTTGCGGCCAATCGCACCCATAGCGTGACCCTGGCCTGGGATGGCACGGATGCCGATGCGCCCGCCCGCCGCGCCGCCGCCCGCCCGGCGCATGTCACGCGGATCGAGCCCTTCGCGCGCAACGGCACGCTGGTCCTGGGGGGCGCGCTGCTGGATGCGCAGGGCGGCATGACGGGGTCCATCACCGTCACCGCGCATGTCACCGATGCCGTGGCCGAGGCCTTCTGGAACGAGGACCCCTACATGACCGACGGGGTCTGGCGGCGGGTGCAGCGCTGGGGAACGCGGATGGTCGGCCTGCCCTATAAGCCGCTGCCGGGTGGGGCGTGATGGCGACCGATTCACGCCTCCGCGCTAACGCGCTCCAGCGATCGGGCGCGGCATGATCGAATACGCCGACGCATCGCCGGAAGTCCGCGCCGTCTATGACGACATCAAGGCCACACGCGGCGTGCCGGATGTGAATAATTTCTGGAAGGCGCTGGCCACGCATCCGTCCACGCTGGCCGCCACCTGGGAGCGGCTGAAGCAGGTGATGGCGCCCGGCGCGCTCGACCCGCTGACCAAGGAGATGCTGTATCTGGCCGCCTCCGCCACCGCCGGCTGCCAGTATTGCGTCGCCTCCCACACCGCGGCCGCGCGCGCCCGCGGCATGAGCGATGCGATGCATGGCGAATTGCTCGCCGTGATCGCCATGGCGGCGCAGACCAATCGCCTGGCCGAGGCGCTGCGCGTGCCGGTGGACCCGCAGTTTGAGTAGCGCCACGGCCGCCGGCATCGGCGCGCTGCTGCTCTGGGCCTTCCTGGCGGTGCTGGCGCGCATGGCGGCCGGGCTGCCGCCGCTGCAATTGACGGCGCTGGCCTTCGCGGTGGCGGGGCTGCTGGGCCTGGCCTGGCTCGCGGCGACGCGACGCCTCGTCGCGCTGCGCCAGCGGCCGCTGGCCTGGGCACGTGGGGTGGGCGGGTTGTTCGGCTATCACGCACTGTATTTCGCCGCACTCGCCTTCGCGCCGGCGGTCGAGGCGAATTTGCTGAACTATCTTTGGCCGTTGTTGATCGTGCTGCTCTCGGGGCCGGTGCTGGGGCTGCGGCTGGGGCCGGCGCGGCTGGCCGGGGTGGCGATGGGTTTTGCCGGCTGCGCGCTGCTGCTGGGCGGTGGCTTGCGC
Organism: Alphaproteobacteria bacterium; assembly: GCA_026400775.1. Classification (GTDB taxonomy): domain Bacteria; phylum Pseudomonadota; class Alphaproteobacteria; order Acetobacterales; family Acetobacteraceae; genus Rhodovarius. Next base: position 2,471 of record JAPLOK010000459.1, read on the forward strand.
TTCGACCCGGCGCATTGGTTCGGCTTTGCCTGCGCGATCGGCGCCGCCTTCACCTGGGCGGTCTATTCCGTCACCGCGCGGCGGATGGCGGCGGTGCCAACCGAGGCGCTGGTCGGCTTCTGCCTGGCCAGCGCGGCACTGGGCCTGCTGGCGCATGCCGGTTTCGAGAACTGGGTCTGGCCCGATGCGCGCCAGGCCTTGGGCGTGCTGCTGCTGGGCCTGGGGCCGGTGGGTGCCGCCTTCTTCCTGTGGGATCGCGGCATGAAGCTGGGCGACCCGCGCCTACTGGGCACGCTGGCCTATGCGGTGCCGGTGGCCAGCACGCTGCTGCTGATCCTGGCTGGCGAGGCAGAATGGAGCTGGATGATCGGGCTGTCCCTGGCGCTGGTAGCGGGCAGTGGCTGGGTGGCCTCGCGCGCGCGGGGATGAGGTACGCGGGGTCAGCGGGGCAATGTTTCACGTGAACAATTTCCTAGTTTGCGGATTTTGAAGGATTTTGGTCTCCTTCCAGCATGTGCAGCTCCTCCTCCAGCGCGCGGATCTCCTCGCGCAGCGCGTTCAGATGCAGGTCGCGCTGGGCGATCTCGGCCGCAGTCTTGAGCTTCCAGCCATGCGCGGTGTTGATCTCCTGACGCTTGCGCTTGATCAGCTCGCGCAGTTCCAGGCGGCGCTGGATGATCTCGGGGCGTTCGGCGGGCGGCGGCACGGGCTCGGCCCCCGGGACGGCGGCCCCGGCGGGTGGCGGGGCGATGTCGGGCCAGAGGGCGCCTGAAGCCGCCAAGCCCTCGAAGCGCGAAATCAGGAAGGACCAGCGCAGGCTGGGCGTGGCCGGCGCGCTGCCGCTGCGCAATGTCCAGCCGGGATTGGCCACCAATTCGCGGAAGCGCGTGACGGCCTGCTGGCCATAAGCCTGGCGCAGAAACCCCTCCAGATCGGGCATGGCGGGGATGTGCGGCAGCGTGCGGCGATGACGCCGCCCAGGGCCGATGCATCCAGCAGCAGGACCAGCAGCGCGCCAGCCTTGGCACGGGCGCGGCCGCGGCGCGGCGGCATGCCACCCGCGCCGAGCCTGTTGCGTGAGACATCCATCAAGGCCGCCACATCAGGCCGGCGTGCGGCCAGCCCGCTATGTTCCAGCAGGTTCACCAGGCGGCGCAGTTCCTCCGTTTCGGCGGACATTCAGCCGGGCTGGCATGGCGCCTGTTAAGAGAGGCTTTGCAGCGCCTCAGGCAGGAGCGCAGGGTCACCCAGGGCAAGCACCTCGCCGCGGCTGTCCAGCGTCAACGGCCGGCCCTGCCAGTCGGTGAAGGAACCGCCCGCACCTTCCACCACGGGCAGCAGGGCGGCCCAGTCCCAGGGCTTCAGCGTGGCCTCGGCGACCACATCCAGGCAGCCGAGTGCTACCAACCCATAGCCATAGGCATCGCCGCCCCAGCTCGTGCGGCGGCATGCCGCGCGCAGGGCCTCGAAGCGGGGCGCGGTCATGGCGTCGAATATCTCGGGGGAGGTGCAGCCGAGTTCGGCATCCGCCAGCCGCACGCAGGGGCGCGTGCGTGCGGCGCCACCGAAGGGGCCGGTGAATTGCGTAGGCTGGCCGGTGGGCCCCAGCCAGCGTTCGCGCGTGGCCGGCTGGTCGATCAAGCCCAGCACCGGCCGGCCGCGATGCAGCAGCGAGATCAGCGTGGTGAACAGCGGGCGGCCGGTGATGAAGGCGCGCGTGCCATCGATCGGGTCCAGCAGCCAAACCCATTCGGCGTCCGCGCGGTCGGCGCCGTATTCCTCGCCCCAGATGCCGTGGCTGGGGAAGCGGGCGGAGAGGAGTTCGCGGATGACGCGTTCCGCGCCGCGATCGGCCTCGGTGACGGGAGAGGCGTCGGATTTACCATCGACGGCCAGGCCCGCGCGGAAGAAGGGCAGGATGAAGCGGCCGGCGGCATCGGCGGCGTCATGGGCGGCGGTGATGAAGGCGGGGTCGAGGGGCACTGCGTCAACTCCTTACGGGCACAGGAGCATGGATCATGACAGTGCCGCCCGCAGAGCATGCGCGCGCAAGGCGCGCGGCGCCGCCCACAAGCCACAACCACCAGCGATGCCCGTTACGCGGCGTAAGCCAAGCGGCCGGAGGCCGCGCCCGGCGCCTGAGGGCGTCAATTACGGCAGCGCTGCCGGCGACGCCGACAGGCTGCGCAGGAACACGATCAGGTCCGCGCGCTGCGCCGGGTTGTTCACACCCGCGAATGCCATGCGCGTGCCCGGCATGGAGGTGGCGGGCGCTGCGATGAAGGCGTTCAGCGCCTCGAAATCCCAGGGCTTGTCGGCCAGGGCGCGGTTCGCCGCGGAGTAGTTGAACCCGGCCGCCTGCGCATGGCCCTTGTTCACGATGTTCCACAGGTTCGGGCCCACACCATTGCGCCCGCCCTCGTTCAAGGTGTGGCAGGAGGCGCAGAGCCGCCCGGCCAGCGCGCGGCCACTATCGGCATTGGCGGCGGCCAGCAGCGGCGTGATCGGCGCCAACGCCGGCGCGGCCGGGGCCACGGCCACGGTGGTCGGCGCAGCAGCTCCCTGCACCGCGATGGCAGGTGTGGCCAGCTTCTTCGGATGCACGATCAACTCGCCCAGAAAACCCGCGCCCATGAACACGACGCCGGCCAGAAGGGGTGCTGCGAACAGCTTGTTCATTTCAAGATTGGCCATGAAACCCGCGAACCTTCCTGCAAGACTAGGCGTATTTGCGCAGCCCGCGCTGCCGCCCTATGACGCATCGCACCATACTGGCCCACGTGCCTGGCATCAACCATCCGGGGAGCGCGTTTTGAACCCGATCATCATCATTCCCTCGCGCATGGGCAGCACCCGCCTGCCGGGCAAGCCGCTGGCGATGATCGCGGGCAAGCCCATGGTGGTGCAGGTGCTGGACCGCGCACGGGAGGCCGGCATCGGCCCGGTCGCTGTCGCCGCCGCCGAGCCCGAGATCGTCGCCGCCGTGCAAGCCGCGGGCGGCGTGGCGGTGCTGGCCGATGATGATGTCATCTCCGGCACGGACCGCGTGAAGCTGGCACTCGACCGGCTGGACCCGCAGGGCCTGCATGATGTGGTGGTGAATCTGCAGGGGGATTTCCCGACGCTCTCGCCCGCTTTGCTGCCCGCCGTGCTGAAGCCCCTGGCCGACCCGGGCGTGGACATCGCAAGCCTGGTGACGCCCATCAAGGATGCGCACGAAGCGGCGACCGACAGCTTCGTCAAATGCGCCTGCGCCTTCGGCGATCAGGATGTGGCGCCGGCGCTGTATTTCAGCCGCACCGCCGTGCCCTGGGGCGAGGGACCGCTGTGGCACCATATCGGCGTCTATGCCTATCGGCGCGCCGCGCTGGACCGTTTCGTGGCGCTGCCGCCATCCGCGCTGGAACTGCGCGAGAAGCTGGAACAGCTGCGCGCGCTGGAAGCGGGTATGCGCATCAGCGTCGCACGGGTGGAGTATGGGCCGTTCGGGGTGGATACTCCGGAGGATCTTGAACGCGCGCGGCGCATTTTGGAGAACTGAGCTTTGCCGACCATCGCTTTCCAGGGTGTGCCAGGCGCCTATTCCGACCTGGCCTGCCGCCATGCCTATCCCGGCTGGACCACCCTGCCCTGCGCCAGCTTCGAGGAAGCGATGCGCGCGGTGCGCGCCGGCCGCGCCGACCTCGCCATGCTGCCCTGCGAGAACAGCCTGGCCGGCCGCGTGCCCGACATCCACCGCCTGCTGCCCGATAGCGGCCTGCACGTGGTGGGCGAGCATTTCGAACGCGTGATCCATTGCCTGCTGGCGCCGGAAGGGGCCACCGAAGCCACCATCAAGCGCGCCCATTCGCACCCGATGGCGCTCGGCCAGGTGCTGAACATCCTGCGCGACATGAAGCTGGACGCGGTGATCGAGGCCGATACCGCCGGTGCCGCCAAGCTGATCGCCGAGCGCGGCGGCGTGGAAGATGCCGCCATCGCGTCGTCTCTGGCCGCCGAGATTTACGGCCTGAAAATCCTGCGCCATGGCGTGGAGGACGCGGCGCACAACACCACGCGCTTCTACATCATGGCCAATGCGCCGAAGCTGCCCCCGGTGGGCACCGCGCATTGCGTCACCAGCTTCGTCTTCCGCTGCAAGTCGATCCCGGCCGCGCTCTACAAGGCACTTGGCGGCTTCGCGACCAATGGCATCAACCTCACCAAGCTCGAATCCTACATGCTGGATGGCCGCTTCACCGCCGTGCAGTTCCTCTGCGAGGCCGATGGCCATCCGGGCGAACCCGCCATGGCGCGCGCCCTGGAAGAGCTGCGCTTCTTCGCGGTGGATCTGAAGATGCTGGGCAGCTATGCAGCGCACCCCTACCGCGTCCAGAACGAAAGCAATTGACATGCAACGCCGCACCCTTCTGATGTCGGTCCTGGCCGCGCCCGCCATGGCGCAGGGCTTTCCGGTGCGGCCGATGCGCGTGGTCGTCCCCTTCGCCGCCGGCGGCGCCGCGGACAGCGCGGCGCGCAGCATCTTCCCGCGCATGGCCGAGCGCCTGGGCCAGCCCATCGTGGTGGAAAACCGCACCGGCGCGGGTGGTTCGATCGGCGGCGCGGAAGTGGCGCGCGCGGCCGCCGACGGGCACACGCTGCTGTTCGACGCCTCGTCCCATCTGGTGAACCCGCACCTCATGCGCGGCCTGCCGTTTGACTACCTGACCGCCTTCGCGCCCATCTCCCAGGTGGTGACCTTCCCGCAGGTGCTGGCGGTAAAGGCGGAACTGCCGGTGAACACGCTGGGCGAGTTCATCGCACTCGCCCGCACGCGGCCTGGCCAGCTTTCCATCGGCACGCAGGGCAATGCCACGGCGGGGCATCTGGGCCTGGCCACCTTCCTGCGCGCGGCCGGCATCACCGCCACCCACGTGCCCTATCGGGGCGGGGCGGATGCGGCGCGGGACCTGGCGGCCGGTTCGCTGGATGGCGTGTTCATCACCATGCTCTCGGCGCGGCCCATCGTGGAGAGCGGGCGGGCGCGCTTCCTGGCGGTGGCATCCGCGCAGCGCACCACTTTGCGGCCACTGGTGCCGACCTTCGCCGAACTGGGCGCCGCGGGTGTCGAGATTTCCGAATGGGCGTCGCTCTTCGCGCCCGCGGGCACCCCACCGGCGATCCAGCTGTCGCTGTTCGGTGCGCTACGGGAAACCCTGTCACTGGCGGAGGTGCGCGAACGCCTCGCGGGCCTCGGCGCCGAACCCGTCGGCAGCACGCCCGAGGATTTCGCCCGCTTCGTCGAACAGGGCCGGGCCCTGGCGGGGGTCACCGTGCGCGAGGCGAATATCCGCCTTGAATAGGCGCGCCCTGCCCCTGCTGCTGCTGCCCATGGCGGCGCGGGCGGATGACGCACTGCCCGCCGAATATGCGGGCCTACCCGGCCGCCCGGTGGTGGCGATGGTGGCGCACCCCGCCATCGGGCCACGCCTGCGCCCGATGGCGGCGGGGCGGCAGCGGCTGGTCTCTGACGCGCTGCGCGGCACGGGGCCAGGCGTGGTGTGGGAGGGTGGCTGGCTGTCCGGCTGGGGCGTGGCGGGCGAGACCCGCTGTTTCTTGGCCTTCGAACCGCGCGCCGAACAGCTGGCGCTAATGCTGTGGGAGGGCAACAACCCGTCCCTGTTCGTGCCGCCGCGCTGGGCGCCTTGGCCGGAGGCGCTGCGCCCGGCCCTGCGGCGCTTCAACCCACAGATTGAGGCGCAGCTGCGCTGGGCATGAAAAAGGCCGCAGGGCTTGCCCCGCGGCCTTGCATGTCGTCGGCGCCCGGCTTCAGGCCGCAGCTTCTTCCTGCGCTTCCGGCGCCGGGCCGGAGTCCATGCCCTTGGCAGCGGGGTCACGCTCAACCAGTTCGATCACGGCCATCGGCGCCATGTCACCATAGCGATAGCCGGCCTTCAGGACGCGGCAATAGCCGCCGCTGCGGGCCTTATAGCGGTCGGCGATCTGGCCGAACAGCTTGTCCACCACCTTCGGGTCGCGGATCTGCGCGATCGCCTGGCGGCGCGCATGCAGCCCGCCACGCTTCCCGAGCGTGATGATCCGCTCGACATAGGGGCGCAGTTCCTTGGCCTTGGGCAAGGTGGTGGTGATCTGCTCGTGCTTGAGCAGGCTGGTCGCCATGTTCCGGAACATGGAGATCCGGTGCGTCGAAGTGACGCCCAGCTTCCGGTTGGCCATGCCGTGACGCATCTTAGTCTCCTGTTGCCCCTCGGGGCTAGTTCAACCCAAAACGGCCTCCGAATGGAGGCCCGCCGCCCAACTACCCTTCCGGTATCGCTACGCTATGCGCGGCGAAGCCAAGCGCGCGGAGCGCGCGCCCGGCACCTGAGGGCACATTAAAACGGCTCTTCAACCTTTTTCGCCAGGTCTTCGATATTCTCCGGCGGCCAGCCCATGACGGACATGCCCAGGCCGAGACCCATCGAGGCCAGCACTTCCTTGATCTCGTTCAGCGACTTGCGGCCGAAATTCGGCGTGCGCAACATTTCCTGCTCGGACTTCTGCACCAAGTCACCGATATAGACGATGTTGTCGTTCTTCAGGCAGTTCGCGCTGCGGACCGACAATTCGAGTTCATCGACCTTGCGCAGCAGGTTGCGGTTGAAGGGCAGGTCGTCCTGCACCTCTTCCGCTACGCGCTGGCGCGGTTCATCGAAGTTGATGAACAACTGGAGTTGATCCTGCAGGATGCGCGCGGCAACGGCCACGGCGTCATCCGGCGCGACGGTGCCATCGGTTTCAACATCCAGCACCAAGCGGTCGTAATCGGTGACCTGGCCGACGCGGGTCGGCTCGACGCGGTACGCGACCCGGCGCACCGGGGAGAAGATGGCATCGACCGGGATGAAGCCGATCGGCGCATCCTCGGGGCGGTTCATCGAGGCCGGCACATAGCCGCGGCCCGACTGCACCGTGAACTCCATCGACAGTGTGGCGCCGTCATCGAGCGTGCACAGCACGAGGTCGGGGTTGGAAATCTCGATATCGCCCGACACTTGGATCTGCGCCGCCGTGACCTCACCCGGACCCTTGGCGGTCAGGCTCAGGCGCTTGGTGCCCTCGCCCGGCATGCGCACGGCCAGCTGCTTCACGTTCAACACGATATCTGTCACGTCCTCGCGCACGCCGGCAATGCTGCTGAACTCATGCAGCACGGTGTCGATGCGGATGCCGGTGACGGCAGCGCCTTGCAGCGACGAGAGCAGAACGCGACGGATCGCGTTGCCCAGCGTCATACCGAAGCCGCGCTCAAGCGGCTCCGCGATGATGGTGGCGGTACGGTTCGGGTCGGCGCCCGGCTCAACGTCAAGCCGCTCGGGCTTGATCAGGGAGCGCCAGTTGCGTTCAAGCACGGCGATGGTCTCCAGCGTGGGTGAAGCGCGGCCTCAAACGCGGCGGCGCTTGCGCGGGCGGCAGCCATTGTGGGGGATCGGCGTCACATCCTTGATGGTGGTGACGTAGAAGCCCACCGACTGCAACGCGCGCAGGGCGGATTCACGGCCCGAACCGGGGCCGCTGACCATGATCTCGACAGTTTCCATCCCGTGTTCGCGGGCCTTCTTGCCGGCATCTTCGGCGGCCATCTGCGCCGCATACGGCGTGGACTTGCGGCTGCCCTTGAAGCCCTGCGTGCCCGAGGACGACCAGGAAATCGCATTCCCCTGGCTGTCGGTGATGGTCACGATGGTGTTGTTGAACGTCGCGAGCACATGCGCGACGCCCGTGGTGATGTTCTTCCGCTCCTTCTTGCGAGGACGGGAACCGGCGGTAGCGGGGCGTGCCATCTTACTTCGTCACCTTCTTCTTGCCGGCGATCGCCACGGCCTTGCCCTTGCGGGTGCGGGCGTTGGTGTGCGTGCGCTGACCGCGCACCGGCAGGCCGCGACGATGACGCAGGCCGCGATAGCAGGCCATGTCCATCAGGCGCTTGATGTTCATCGCGACTTCACGCCGCAGATCGCCCTCGACGCGGTATTCCCGGTCGATCAATTCGCGGATCTTCAGGATCTCGTCATCCGAGAGCTGATTCACGCGCTTGGCTTCCGCGATGCCCAGCTGGTCGCAGATGATCTTCGCGTTCTTCGGGCCAATCCCGTAGATGTAACGCAGTGACACCTCGACCCGCTTGTTGGTCGGGATATTCACGCCGGCGATACGCGCCATGGTGTGTTTCCTGTGCTCTCAGTTCGGGCGGCGGGCAGCGCGCGAGCGATGCCAACCACAAGACAATGGCTGAACGCGGCCGCGCGACGGAAGTCCGCCGGAGCCGTGCGAAGCAGGGCCACTACACCCGCGCGGGCAGAGAGTCAACGCCATCTCAGCCCTTCACGATCGCGGCCAGCGCGGCCGCCACGTTCTTCATGTCGGCCATGCCATCCACGGCCTTCAACTTGCCCTGCGCGCCGTAATACGGCAGCAGCGGGGCGGTCTGGCGGTGATAGGCGGCAAGCCGCGCAGCGACTGTCTCGGCCCTGTCATCGGCGCGACGGGTGAATTCGGAATGACCGCATTTGTCACAGGTGCCGGGCGTGGCGGGCCGCTTGAAATGGTCGTGATAACCCTCGCCGCAATTGGCGCAGGTGTAGCGGCCAGAAATACGGTCCACCAGCGCCGCGTCATCGACCTTGAGCTCGATCACATGGTCCAGCGGGATGACCTTCTCGGCCAGCATGGTGTCCAGCGCCTCGGCCTGCGGAACCGTGCGGGGGAAGCCGTCCAGAATGAAGCCCCTGGTTGCGTCGGGGCGCGAAACGCGCTCGGCCAGCATGGCGGTGATGACAGAATCGGGAACCAGGTCGCCGCGTTCCATGATGGCCTTGGCCTGCAAGCCGATCGGACTGCCGGCTTTGACCTCAGCGCGCAGCATGTCCCCAGTGGAAATCTGCACCAGCCCGAAGGCCTCTTCCAAAAGCTTGGCCTGGGTGCCCTTGCCGGCGCCAGGCGGGCCCAACAGAATCAGGTTCATCAGCGCATCCCCCCGCGGCCCGGCGTGCCACGGCCGCCAAGCTTGGCCTTCTTGATCAGCCCTTCATACTGGTGCTGGAAAAGGTGCGACTGCACCTGCGCCACCGTATCCATGGTGACCGTCACGATGATCAACAGCGATGTGCCGCCGAAATAGAACGGTACGCCGTAATTGGAGATCAAGATTTCCGGGATCAGGCACACCACGCACAGATAAATCGCACCCACAGCCGTCAAGCGTGTCAGTACCCTGTCCAGATAATCCGCGGTGTTCGCACCAGGCCGAATGCCGGGGATGAAGCCCCCATATTTCTTGAGATTATCCGCCGTCTCGGCCGGGTTGAACACCACCGCCGTATAGAAGAAGGCGAAGAAGATGATCATCGCCATGTACAGCAGCATATAGGCCGGCTGCCCATGCGCGAGTTGATTGGCAAGCCATTGCAGCCAGGTATCGGCCGACCGATCACCGCTGAAACTGGCAAAGGTCACCGGCAATAATAGCAGGGAGGAGGCGAAGATCGGTGGGATCACCCCTGACGTATTCAACTTCAACGGCAGATGCGTCGATTCGCCGCCCATCATGCGGTTGCCGACCTGGCGCTTGGGGTATTGCACCGGGATGCGCCGCTGCGCACGCTCGATGAACACCACTACAAAGATCACCGCCAGCGCCGCCAGCAGGAAGAAGATAATGAAGAAGGTCGAGAGCGCACCGGTGCGGCCCAATTCCAACGTCGCAATCAGCGCCGAAGGCAGGTTCGCCACAATGCCCGCAAAGATGATCAGCGAGATGCCATTGCCGACGCCGCGCGCGGTGATCTGCTCACCGAGCCACATCAGGAACATGGTGCCACCGGTCAGCGTGATCACGCAGGACAGCCGGAACATCCAGCCAGGATCGGCCACCGCCGGCCCGGAACTGCCGCGAATGCTCTCAATACCAATGGCGATGCCATAGGCCTGCACCACCGCGATCCCCAGCGTCAGGTAGCGGGTATACTGGTTCAGCTTCTTGCGGCCGGCTTCGCCCTCCTTCTTGAGGGTCTCCCAGGCGGGAATCGCGGCCGTCATCAACTGCACAATGATGCTGGCGCTGATATAGGGCATGATGTTCAGCGCGAAGACGGTCATGCGCCCGAGCGCACCACCGGTGAACATGTCGAACATGCCCAGAATGCCGCCGCCATGCTGGCGCAGCAACTCACCCATCACCGCCGCATCGACGCCGGGCACCGGCACATAGGTGCCAAGCCGATACACGATCAGCGCGCCCAGCGTGAACCAGATGCGCTTCTTCAGTTCCGTGGCCTTGGCCAGGACCCCGAGGTTCAAACTCGCCGCCAGTTGGTCAGCCGCCGAGGCCATGCACCCTTTCCCCGAAACCAAAGGCCCCCAGGATGATCCCCGAGGGCCTTGCCAAGTCTAACAGATGCCCTGTGTCAGGGCGGTTCTCAAGCGGCGTCAGTCGCCGCAGCTGCGTTCAGAAGCGTCACGGTACCACCAGCCGCCTGCACCGCCGCCAGGGCCGTCGCCGAAGCGCCCGACACCGTGATGGTCACGGCGCGCGTGATCGCACCCTGCCCCAGCAGGCGCACGCCAGCGAAGCGGCTGGCCGTGCGCACCACACCAGCGACACGCAGCATCTCCTCGGACAGCGGTTGGTCGGCGGGTAGCCGGCCTTCCGTGATCGCCTTGTCCAGCGCGCCGATGTTCAGCGGCGCGTATTCCTTGCGGAACGGGTTGACGAAGCCGCGCTTCGGCAGGCGGCGATACAGCGGAAGCTGACCACCCTCGAAGCCGTTCAGCGACACGCCGGTCCGGGCCTTCTGACCCTTCACGCCGCGACCACCCGTCTTGCCCTTGCCGGAGCCAATGCCGCGGCCAATGCGCTTGAACTTCAAGCGGGCGCCGTCATTGTCCTTCAATTCATTCAGCTTCATCGCACTCTCCATCGCCGTCGCACCCTTGCGGGCCGCGCGGCTACTTCTCCACGCGCACCAGATGCGCGACCTTGCGGATCATGCCGCGAACCGACGGCGTATCCTCCAGCTCGCGCACGCGATTGATCTTGTTCAGGCCCAGTCCGACCAGCGTCTCACGCTGGCCAGGCTTGCGACCGGCGCTCGACGCCACTTGCCGCACCTTCACCATCGGCTTCGCGTCAGACATTGGCGGCCTCCTGCGCGGCATCGTCCTTGCGGCCGCCACCCAGAATATCAGTCACCTTCTTGCCACGACGAGCGGCCACGCTGCGCGGGCTGGCCGCCAACGACAATGCCGCAAACGTCGCCTTGACCATGTTATGCGGGTTGCGGCTGCCGGTGCACTTGGCGACCACATCGCCCATGCCCAGGCTTTCGAACACCGCGCGCATCGGGCCACCGGCGATGATGCCGGTACCGGCCGGGGCCGAGCGCAGGATCACGCGACCTGCGCCGAACTCGGCAATCACATCATGGTGCAGTGTGCGGCCTTCGCGCATCGGTACACGGATCATCGTGCGCTTGGCACGCTCCGTCGCCTTGCGGATGGCTTCCGGCACTTCACGCGCCTTGCCCGCACCCCAGCCTACGCGGCCCTTCTGGTCACCAACGACCACAAGCGCGGCAAAGCTGAAACGCCGGCCACCCTTCACCACCTTCGCCACCCGGTTGATGGTGACGAGCTTGTCCTTCAGCTCATCCCCATCCTGGCGCTCAGGCTGACGGTTCTCGTCGCGGCCACGACCGCGGCCACGGCGCCGCTGATCGCCCTCGCCGCCTTCACCACCACCACCACCGCTGCGCGGTTCACGTGCCATCGGTTGCGTCCTTAGAAGCTGAGACCGCCCTCACGGGCGGCATCGGCCAGCGCTTTCACGCGGCCATGATACAGATAGGGACCGCGGTCGAAGACCACGGCCGTCACGCCGGCGGCGAGAGCCCGCTCGGCGACCAGCTTGCCCACGGCAGCTGCGGCGCCCTTGTCGGCGCCGGTCTTGAGTTCCTCGCGCATCGGCTTTTCCAGCGACGAAGCGGCGGCCAGCGTGCGGCCAGCGCGGTCGTCGATCACCTGCGCGTAGATGTGCTTGCCCGAACGGAAGACCGACAGGCGCAGGCGCCCATTGCCCTTCTGCTTCAGGGAGTAGCGCAGGCGCTGACGGCGGCGCGCTTCGGTGCTGAGCTTTTCGGTCATTACTTCTTCTTACCCTCCTTCCGGAGGATCATTTCGTTTTCGTACTTCACGCCCTTGCCCTTATAGGGTTCGGGGCCGCGGAAGCCTCGGATTTCGGCAGCCACCTGACCGACCTGGCGCTTGTCGATGCCTTCCACCTTGATGGCAGTCGGCTTCTCGCAGGTGATCTTGATGCCCTTCGGCACCGGGTAGCGAATTTCGTGGCTGTAGCCCAGGCTCAACACCAGGTCACTGCCCTGGACAGCGGCGCGGTAACCCGTGCCGTTGATTTCCATGGACTTGGTGAAGCCGGTGGAAACACCCACGACCATGCCATTGATCAGGCTGCGGGTGGTGCCCCACATGGTGCGCTGCCGCGTGCTCTCGCCGCGCGGATTCACCGCGACGCCGGAAGCACCGACCTCAACATCCACCTCATCCGTGAGGTCCAGCTTCAATTCGCCCAGCTTGCCCTTGGCGATGACGGTGCGGCCCTGCAGGGCCACGGTCACACCCGCGGGAACGGGCACAGGATATTTGCCGACGCGCGACATGCTGCCCTCCCTCAGAACACGCGGCAGAGGACTTCGCCGCCAACATTGGCAGCGCGAGCCTTCTGATCGCTCATGACGCCCTTCGGCGTGGACAGGATCTGCATGCCAAGGCCCGCGTAATAGGGCTTCAGCTCACTGATCTTGGAATAGACGCGGCGGCTCGGCTTGGAGATGCGGGTGATCTCCTTGATCGCGGCTTCACCTTCGGAATACTTCAATTCCACGATGAGGTTCGCGATACCGGCACGCACATCTTCGCGGTGCCAGCCACGGATATAGCCTTCGCTCTTCAACACATCCAGCACGGCTTCCTTCAGCCGGCTCGCAGGCACCGGGCAGCGGGACTGCCGGGCATGCATCGCATTGCGGATGCGGGTGAACATGTCACCCAGCGGATCGGACATCGACATGCTGCGTGCCCCTTACCAGCTCGCCTTGACCACACCAGGAAGCTGGCCGGTATTGGCCATCTCCCGCAGCATGTTCCGGCACAGCCTGAACTTCTGATAATTGCCGCGCGAACGGCCGGTCACTTCGCAGCGCAGGCGCACGCGGTTCTGCGCGCCATTGCGGGGAAGCTGCGCCAGCTTGATGGTCGCCTCGAACCGCTCCTCAATGGGGCGGTCGCGATCCATCACCACGGCCTTCAGGGCCGCGCGCTTCTTGCGGTGCGTCGACGCGAGCTTCGCGCGACGGTTGTTCTTTTCGACGGACGATGTCTTCGCCATGTCAGTTCAGTCCTCCGGACCCTTTCCACCAACCGGTGGAGGATTTCCCAAGTGTCACTTCGTGAAAGGAAGATCAAAACCCACGAGCAGGGCCTTGGCTTCCTTGTCGGACTTCGCCGTGGTGACGAAGGTGATGTCCATGCCGCGCACGGTATCAACCTTGTCATACACGATTTCGGGGAACACGATCTGCTCCTTCAGGCCGAAGGTGTAATTCCCCCGACCATCGAAGCCCCGGTTCCCAGGGATGCCGCGGAAGTCACGCACACGCGGCAGCGCGATGGTGACCAGGCGGTCCAGGAACTCATACATCCGCGCCTTGCGCAGCGTGACCTTGCAGCCGATCGCCTGGCCTTCACGGATCTTAAAGCCGGCGATCGCCTTGCGGGCACGCGTGCGCACCGGCTTCTGGCCAGCGATCAACATCATGTCGCCAAAGGCGGCGTCCAGCTTCTTCTGGTCGCCGGCGGCCTCGCCCACGCCCATATTCACCACGATCTTCTCGAGCTTGGGCACTTCCATCGGGTTCTTATACCCGAATTCCGCTACCAGCTTCGCCCGGACCGCATCCTTGTAGTGCTTCGCCAGGCGCGTCTCGCCGGCAGCCGCCATAGCCCTGCCGGCCGCGGCTGGCACGCTGTCGCGGTTGCGGCCGCCACTTTCGGCCGGTGTGGCGCCGGCCTTGGCATTCGCCTTGTTGGCGGGCGCGGCCTTGGCCCCGCTCTTCTTCGGCGCCGGGGCGCCCTTCTTGGTACCGCTCATGTGTCGAGAACCTCACCCGAGGCCTTGGAAACGCGGACCTTCTTGCCATCTCCCAGCGTCTTGAAACCAACCCGCGCCGGCTTGTCGCTCTTCGGGTCGATCAACGACAGGTTCGACAGATGGATCGGCGCTTCCTTGGTGATGATACCGCCCGGCTGGGACATGCCGGTCGGCTTCTGATGGCGCTTGACCAGGCGCACGCCTTGCACGAGCGCGCGACCCTCGTCGGGGAACACGCGCAACACTTCGCCGCGCTTGCCCTTGTCCGACCCGGTCAGCACATGGACCTTGTCGCCCTTCTTGATCTTGGCGGCCATGATTACAGGACCTCCGGCGCCAGCGAGATGATCTTCATGAACTTCTTGGCGCGCAGCTCACGGACCACCGGGCCAAAGATGCG
>JAPLOK010000037.1 GCA_026400775.1 Alphaproteobacteria bacterium
CGGGCAGCAGGCTCTCGGTCACGCTGTCGGGCCGCGCGGCGAAGGCCGGCGCGAAAGCCCGTTCCAGCGGCTGGGGCGCATCTGGCCCGGCAATGCCGGTCGCCGCGACCACCGCCACCAGCAAGCCGGCGCGCAACGCCCGCGGATCACGCGCCGCCAAGCCCGGCCGCGGCAGCCCGACCCGCAACTGCTTCACCAGCGCCGCCATGCGCGCCTGGTGCAAACGCCACACTGCCTGCGCCACCGCGTCACCACCAGCGGGCTTGTCCGCAAGCGCCTGCAAGGGCCGGTGTGCCAGGCCCGACGCCGTTTCCAAACGCCGCTCCGCTGCCGCATCATCCGGCGTGCGCCAGCCTTGCGCGGCGCGCCACACAGACCATCCCAGCGCGCCCGCGAAGCCCGCCAGCAGCGCTATATGCCACCAGGGCGGCAATAATGCGGGCAGGCCCAGCAGCGCCACCACCACGAACACGCCCAGCACCGCGAGCGCCGGCCAGGCGCCGGGCCAGAAGGCCTCCCACCCGAGCGCCAGCCTTGCCAGCGCGCGGCGACGGGCCAGGCCCGGCGGCGTCATGGAACCAACCGGTCGGGGGCCAGCCAGTCGGGCACGGATTGCCCGGCCAGCAGCGCGTCATACCCCTGGCGCTGGCGCACAACGGACCAGCGTGCGCCCTCCACCAGAATTTCGGGCGCCAATGGGCGCGCATTGTAGGTGCTGCTCATGCTGGCACCGTAAGCACCCGCGTCGAGGATTGCCACCAATTCTCCACCGGGCAGGTCCGGCAAAGCGCGATGCGTGGTGAAGGTATCGCTGCTTTCGCAGACAGGCCCGACGACATCCGCCGCCGAAACAGGCGCATGGAAGCGCGTGGGCGAGACCGGCAAAATTCCGTGCCAGCTTTCGTACATGGCCGGGCGGATCAGGTCGTTCATCGCCGCGTCCAGGATCACGAAGCGGCGCGCCGTGCCCTGCTTCTGGATCACGACGCGCGAGAGCAGCACGCCGGCCGGGCCGCAAATCCAGCGCCCCGGTTCGAGCATCAATTCCAGCCCGAGATTGCCCAGGCCCGAATGGATGGCGCCTGCCAGTGCCTCCGGCCCAGCCGGCGTTTCGTCGCGGTAGGGAATGCCCAGGCCGCCACCGCAATCGACGCGCGGCACCGGCAGCCCCCGGGCGCGCAACGCGACCACCAATTCGCCCAGGCGCCGATACGCCGCAGCGTAACTGCCGATGCCGCGGGTGATCTGGCTGCCAATATGCACAGCCAGGCCCAACGGTTCCAGGCCCGGCAATGCACAGATGCGGCGGTACAGATCGGGCGCCAAAGGCACATCGACGCCAAACTTGTTTTCATCCGTGCCGGTGGTGATTTTCGCGTGTGTCTTGGCATCCACATGCGGGTTCACGCGCAGCGCCACGCGCATGGTCCGCCCCAGCGTCGTCGCGATGGCGGACAGCATCTCCGCCTCCTCGGCACTTTCCAGATTGATCTGCTGGATGTCCTCGGCGATGGCCAGGCGCAATTCGCGTTCGGTCTTGCCGACGCCGGAAAACACGATGTTGCGCGCCGGAATCCCGGCGGCGCGCGCGGCGCGCATTTCGCCTTCGCTGACGATGTCGGCGCCGAAACCCTCGCGTGCCAGCAGTGCCAGCACGGCAAGGTTCGGGTTGGACTTCACCGCGAAATGGCAATGTGCGTTCAGCGCCGCGTTGGATAATGCGCCGGTCAGCGCGCGCGCGCGGCTGCGCAGTGTCGTTGCCGAATAGACCCAGGCCGGCGTGCCCACCGCATCGGCCAGGCGCGTCAGCGGCACCTCCTCCACGCACAGCCCCGCGGAGGGGTGCATGGACAGCATGGGCCGCGCGGCGAGCAATTCGCCAAGCGTGGGGTCGGGCGTGTCGAAAGCGGTTGCGTCAGCCATTCCCCGTTTATGGGGTTGCCCAGGCGGGATGGCTACTCCACCCGCACATCCGCCGCCCGCACCACCACCGCCCAGCGTGCCACCTCCTGTGCGATGAAGGCGTCGAAGGCTTCGGGGGTGGTGCCGCCCGCCGGTGTCAGCGCCGGGCCTTCAGCGCCGAATTCCGCCAGCCGCGCGAGGAAGGCGGGGTCGCGCGCGATGGTGTCGATCTCGGCACCGATGCGCGCGATCACCGGGCGCGGCACGCGGCTGCTGGTGGTCACGCCGAACCAGGCGGTGGCTTCGAAGCCCGTCAAGGTTTCGGCCACCACGGGGATGTTGGGCAGCACCGGGCTGCGCGCCGCACCTGTCATGGCGATGGCGCGCAGCCGGCCGTCGCGCACCTGGGCCAGCGCGCTCGGGATGTTGTCCATGCCGCTATCCACGCGCTCGGCGACCAGTTCCGTCAGCATCGGCCCCGAGCCGCGATAGGGCACATGCGTGAAGCGCACGCCGGCCTGCTGCGCGATCGCCTCCATGCACACATGCGGCGAGGTGCCGACACCGGCGGTGCCATAGGTGATTTCGCCCGGCCGCGCGCGCGCCAAGGCCAGGAATTCCGCCATGGTCCGCGCCGGCAAGCGGTTCGCGGCCATGATGATGTTGGGCATGCGCGTGACCAGGCCAACGCCGGCCATCTCTTCCGGCCGCCATGGCATGCGCGCGCCATAGACCGCGTAATTGATCGCGCCGGTGCCGATGGAGCTGAACAGCAAGGTCTGCCCGTCGGGTTCGGCGCGGATCACCGCCTCGCCGGCGATATTGCCGCCGGCGCCGGCACGGTTGTCGAC
>JAPLOK010000124.1 GCA_026400775.1 Alphaproteobacteria bacterium
AGCCTGGGCGCGGGCCGCACGCTCGGCTGCCGCAATGCTGCGGGCATCGCGCGCGTCATAATGTTCGCTCGCCAGGTACAGGACCACATCGCCGCTGATCGGCAGGCTTGCTACGACGCCGCCGGTCTTGGTGATGCGCGCGCCGCCAGCCTTGGCTATGTCGAGAATGGCGCGGATGGCGGCGGCGCCGATTTCAGCATCCGGTGCCAGGCCCGAGAACCGCGTGGCCAGCGTGCCCAGATTGACATGCCCATGATTGCCATAGCGCGTGGACGCGCCGGCCAGATGCGCCAGATCCCCATCGCCGGTGCAATCGACGAAGGCGCGCGCGGCGGCACGATGCGGCCCGCTGCGGTCATGCCAGGTGATGGCAGTGACGCGGTCGGCCGCACGCTCCGCGCCGGTGATCTGCGCGTGCAGCAGCACATCCACGCCGGCCGCGGCCACCGTATCATCCAGCACGCGCTTCAAGGCCTCCGGGTCGAACACCTGGAATACACCGCGATGGCGCGTGACAGGGCCCAGGGCACCAAGCTTTTGCAGCCCTTCCAGGATCGGCGTGGCCACGCCATGCACCACGCGCTGCGGCTGCTCAGCCAAGGTGTAAAGGCCGCAATAGGTGATGACACCACGCATGGTCGCGGCCCCACCCAGGCACCCGGCGGCCTCGATCAGCAGCACCCGCGCGCCGGCCTGCGCGGCACCGATCGCGGCACCAATACCGGCATGACCCCCGCCAGCGACGATGACGTCGTATTGGTTCATGCCGGTGCCGCCAGGACCTTGTCGCGGTAGTTGCAATGGGCGAGTGCCACGCAGCGCCAGCAATCCGGCGCCCGCGCCTTGCACACGTATCGCCCGTGCAGGATCAGCCAGTGATGCGCATCGCGCAGCAACTCGGGCGGGCAGCGCGCGACCAGGCGATCCTCCACCTCCCGCGTGGTCTTGCCGGGTGCGAGGCCGGTGCGGTTGCCGATGCGGAAGATATGCGTGTCCACCGCCATGGTTGCCTGTCCGAAGAACACGTTCAGCACCACATTCGCGGTCTTGCGGCCGACACCGGGCAGGGCCTCCAGCGCCTCACGCTCGCCCGGCACCTGGCCGCCGTGGCATTCAACCAATTGCGCGGCCAGCGCCGCGACATTGCGCGCCTTGGCCTGCCACAACCCGATGCGACGGATATGCTGGCCCACCCCCTCAGCCCCCAGCGCGGCCATCGCCGCGGGCGTGGGCGCGGCGGCGAACAGCCCGGGCGTGACCTTGTTGACCATCGCATCCGTGGTCTGCGCCGAGAGCACCACAGCCACCAACAGGCTGAAGGCGTTGGTGTAGAGCAATTCAGTCTCGGGTGAGGGGTTGCCCGCCGCCAGCGCGGCGACGAAGGCGGCCGCCTGGTCGCGGTTCATCATCCGCGCGCGGCGGGGCTTCTCGGCGGTGCCATGCGGCGAGGGGCTTGTGCGGGCCATGAGGTGACGCATCTTTCTGGGACATGTCCGATACCGCGCCCTGCTTCGAAGCCACAAGCCGCCCCCGTCATGCCTTGGGCCCAGTGGGGCTGCGCGTGGTGCTGTGCCTGCTCGCGCTGGGCTTCACCCTGACCGGGGTCATGTTCCTGGCGATGGGAGCCTGGCCGGTGCTCGGCTTTGTCGGCATCGAATTCATGCTGGTCATCGCGCTGTTCGCGGCGCATCGCCGCCACAGCGCCCGCGCCTTCGAGCGGGTGACGCTGCGTGACGGCCGGCTGCTGCTCGAGCGCACAGACCATCGCGGCATAAGCCAATCGGCGGTGCTGGACGCCTATTGGGCCCGCGTGAGGCTGCAGGAAGGGCTGCAGCCCCAGCTGAGCGTGACGCAGCGCGAGGCCGAATACGAAATCGGCCTGCATCTGGGCGCCGAGGAACGCCGCGACCTGGCCCGCCGGCTGGAAGCAGCACTGGCCCGCCACCGCACCCCGGTATTCGACAACCCGCAACTGCGCGGCTGATCAACCCGGCAGGAATTCCGCGCGCACGCTCTCGGTATGCTCGCCCAGACGCGGCACCGGGCCGAAGGCACGCTGGCCATCGGAGAAGCGCGCGCCAGGCGCCGCCATGGACACCGGCCCCGCTTCGGTCGCGACTTCGATTCGCTTCAAGGCCGGATGCTCGGCCAGCCCGTCCACGCCATTGATGAAGCCATAGGCCGTGTTCGCCGCATTCAACGCGGCCACACATTCCTGCCGCATGCGCGCGGCGAAAACAGCGGCGATATGCGCATCCACCGCCGGCCGGTTCGCGACACGATCCACATTCAGCGCATAGCCCGGCTTCGTGACCAGTGACGGATCACCCAGGAAATGGGTCGCGAAATCGGCCCATTCCCGCTCGTTCTGGATGGAAATCAGGATCGACGCGCCGTCATTGGTGTCGAAGGCGCCATAGGGGCAAAGGGAGGGATGCGCCATGCCGATGCGCGGCGGCGCGCGGCCGGTGCCTTCATACATCAGCAGCGGCACCGCCATCCAATCGGCCATGCCATCGAACAGGCTGACCGCGACGCCCTTGCCGCGGCCGGTGATGCCGCGCTCGATCAGCGCTTCCAGCACCGCGGCATGCGCGATCGTCCCGCAGGTGATGTCGCACACGGAAAAGCCGACGCGCCCTGGCCCCTCGGCCCGGCCTGTCACGCTGGCCAGGCCGCTCTCCGCCTGCACCAGCAGGTCGTACGCCTTCATCTTCGCGTACTCCCCCTCCTCCCCATAGCCAGAGATATCCACGGTGATCAGCCGCGGATGCTGCTCACGCAGCGCCGCACTGCCAAACCCCGCCCTCGCCATCGCGCCCGGCGCCAGGTTTTGGATGAACACATCCGCCCGCGCCAACAACGCCGCCAAAAGCGCCTTGTCGCGCGGCGCCTTGATGTCCAGGCAAACGCTTTCCTTTCCGCGATTCAACCACACGAAATAGGTCGAAAGCCCCTTTGCCGCCCGATCATAGCCGCGCGCGAAATCCCCCTCCGCGCGCTCGATCTTGATGACCCGCGCACCGGCATCGGCCAACTTCACCGAACAAGTCGGCGCCGCGACGGCCTGCTCCATCGAGGCCACCAACAACCCCTCAAGCGGCTTGCCTGCGACCATGCGCTCTGTCCTTTCCATCGGGCTGGGCTGGGGGTGGCATGAGTGACCTCAGGGAGGCCTTGCCCCCTCCGAACCTCCCCCAGGCCACGAGCGCCAGTTTTCAGTTCGGCCAACGGATAGGCCAGCCCCGCTTGGCGTCAAGCGGCCAGGCTGATCGGGTGCAACGCGCGCGGGATGGCGCTGTCCTCGGCGCTGCCATCGTAGCGGGCCGCACCTTCATGCAAGCTCCAGGAGAGGTGTTCCTGACCCGTCATGCCGTCATGGCGCCAGCGCAGCATCACACTGCATCCGGTGCCATTGGCGGCCATGAGGGTTGCGGCACGGATGGCGGCTGGGCAGATCTCATCGTCGGGCCTGGGCGGCGTGGTCCAGGCAAAACCGTGCTGGTCTTGTAACTTGCGCACCAGGGCCATGATCCGGGCAGCCCGCGCTTCCTCGAAATCGCCCCGCATCACGGGCATGGCCTCCTCCAGTGCGAGCACGGCCGGCGCCAGACGGTCCAGCCTTTCCCCCGCCAGCATCTGCCAGCGTGTCATCTCGCTGCCTTCGATCTGCACGCGCGCATAGGCCTCGCCGATCCAGGAGGGCACGACCAGCACGCCATCCCGGTCGATCTGCGCAAAGGCCTCCTGGATCTCGCGCAGTTCCTGTTGCCCCGCGGCCAGCATCGCCGCCTGCGCGGTCAGTTCCTGCGCGCCATCATCGCGCCGTTCGATCGCCGCGCGCAGGTCTTGCAGGACCGGATCGGGCGCCAGCAATTGTTCGCGCAGGCTGGCCATGCGGCCGCGCGCGATGGCATGCAGCGCCGCCAGGTTCTGGCCCGGCAGCCGCGCTTCCAAACGCACCTGCCCCGCCATCGGCAGACGCTGCCAAGGGTCGATCGCCATGTCTTGCATCCCTGCTTGGGGGCGCGTTCGCCCGCGGCAACCGCGGAGAGCAACGCCAGCGCCCACGCTCCTCGTGGACAGGGAATGCCATCCTGCATACGGCAGGTTGCCAAAGCGTGAACCACGGGAGAGCGTGTCGCCGAAAAGGAGACATCGCCCATGCGCTGGGAACAATTGACCGCCCCGGAATTGAAGCAGCTGGCCATCGAAGCCGCCCTGCCCGTCCTGCCAATCGGCAGCCTGGAGCAGCACGGCCCGCATCTGCCGGTCTGGACCGACAGCATCACCGCGCAGGAGATGGCGCTGCGCGCGGCGGCGAAGGCCCGCACGAAAGCGGTGGTGATGCCGCCCATCTGGCTTGGCCTGTCCGAGCACCATCTGCCCTATGGCGGCACCATCAGCGCCGATTACGCGACCTTCCAAGGCATGATCCGCTGCGTCTGCCGCAGCCTGCGAGCGATCGGATTTTCGCGCCTGCTGGTGGTCAATGGGCATGGCGGCAATATTGATCCGCTGGCGGTCTCGGTGCGCGAATGCGCGGTGGAATTCGCCATGCCGGTGGTCGCCATCACCTGGCCGCAGGCGGCGCCCACCGAGATCGGGAACATCCTGACCACACAATCCGGCGTGATGCATGCCTGCGAGGGCGAGACCGCCATCTGGCTCGCGCTGGATGCCGGCCAGGTGCGCCACGACCTGGTACCCGCGCCGATCAACACCGCACCGCCGCCCACTGGCGCCTCGCGCTTCTATTCCTTCTGGGAACGGGCTGCGCCTACCGGCGTGCGCGGCGATGCCCGCGCCGCCACAGCGGCCAAGGGCGAGGCCATCTTCGACGCGGCCAGCTCCGGCATCGCGGCGGCGATGGACAATGACGCGCTCTGGACAATGCCTGATGATGTCTGGGCAGCGGGCCGCGCGCTGCGCACGTGACGTTTTACTGACGCACTTGCTGCAAGGCCCGTTTCGCGCGACCAGCATGCCATGTTGAGTTCCCAAGCGACGCGCGCACGCCCCCTGGCCGCGCTTCTGATCCTGATGATCCTGGCCCAAGGCGCGGCCGGTCTTTTCGCACTATGGCGCAACCACGCCGAACAGGCGCGATCGCGCGCCGAACTCGCGGCCATCGCCGCGGGGCTGGATGCCGCGCGCATGGCGCAGACCGCCTTCCATGTGCAGGTCCAGGAATGGAAGAACATCCTGCTGCGCGGCCATGACGCGGCAATCCGCACCCGCCACGAACAGGCTTTCCAGTCGCGCGCCACAGCGGTTGACCAGGCGCTGGGCGTGCTCGGCACCCGCGCGGAGGCCGCCCGCCAGCGCCATGGCGCGGTCAGCAGAAGCTATGGCGAAGTGCTGGCCAGCGCGGATCTGGTCAGCGGCGATGGCGCACGCGCCGCCGATGCCAGGCTGCGAGGCCTGGACCGTGACCTGCAGACGTTGTTGGACTCGCTCTCGGCGGCGATGGCGGCGGAACACGCGGCCGCACTCACCGCGGCCGCCCTGCGAGAAGCGGAAGACTATGCGGCCATGCGCACCATGCTGTTGATCACTGGAGGCATCGGGCTGCTGGCCAGTCTTGGATTGATGATCGCGGCCGGGCGCAGCTGAAATCCATGGAAATCCTGGCGACGCTGCTCGGCGGGCTCGGCCTGTTCTTCATCGGCATCAAGGCGATCGGGCAGAATCTGCAATCCCTGGCCGGGCCGCGCATGCGCCGCGCGGTGGCGGGACTGACCCGCGGACCGCTCAGCGGCGCGGCCGCCGGCCTGCTGCTGGGCATGCTCACTCAATCGACCAACGCGGTGACCTTCATCGCCGCCACCATGCACGCCTCGGGCCTGGTGACGACCCAGCGCGCCCTGCCGGTGCTCGCCTGGGCCAGTCTGGGCACGGCGGGGCTGGTGCTGCTGGCAAGCTTCGATCTGCGGCTGGCGGCACTGTTGATCCTCGGTGTGGCTGGTTGCGTGGCCTATTTCAACCTCGATGGCGGCGGGCGCTGGCGGGCAGGGCTGCAGGCGCTGGTCGGGCTTGGCATGCTGTTCCTGGGCCTGGGGCTGCTGAAATCGGGCGCCTCTTCGCTGAGCCAATGGCCGCTGGTGGCGGAGTTGGTCGCCTTCGCCGCCAGCCTGGAGGCTGCAGGCTTCGCGCTGGGCATTGTCGTGACGCTGGTGGCGCAGAGCAGTTCCACCGTCAGCATCCTGGCGATCACGCTGCATGAGGCAGGGCTGCTCAGTTTCGGCCAGGCCATGATGCTGATCCTGGGCGCTTCGGCGGGCTCGGGGCTCGCCACCTATGCGCTGGCCGCTGGTTTGCGGGGCACACAGCGGCAGCTTGTGCTCTATCAGCTCTGGTTGCGGCTGCTGGGCACGGCGCTGTTCCTGGCGCTGCATATGGCCGAGCTGCTGCTCGGGATTGCGCTGCTGCAACCTTGGCTTGCCGCATTCAGCGCCGATCCGGGCATCCAGCTCGCGCTGTTTTTCGCGCTGGTGCAGTTGGCCAGCGCCGTGCTGGCAGCACCGTTCAACGCCATCGCGCTGCGGCTTCTGCTGTGGCGCGTGCCTGAATCCGCGTCCGAATCCCTGGCCAGGCCGCAGTATCTTTTCGACCGCGCGCTCGATGACGCAGACAGCGCGCTGGTGCTTGTGCAGCGCGAGCAGGATCGCCTGGCCGAACGCCTGGCGTGGCTGCTCGATCCGGTGCGCGATGCAGCGCCCCCGCCGCCCCTGCCCACGCAGGCGCTCTCGCAGGCTGGCGCGCGCGTAGAGGCAGTCGTCGATGAATTCCTGTTGCAGCTTCTAGCCAAGGCCCTGGGCCGCGAGACACTGACCGAGGCGGTGCGCCTGCAAGCGCGCCTGCGCCTGCTGCGCGACCTGCGCCTTGCGGTGACGGAGCTGGCCGAGGCCGCGCCGCAAGCCCCGGCCATCATGCCGCTGGTCGAAGCGCTGCATCTGCTGCTGGAACAATTCAGCACAGCCACCGACAGCGAGGGCCGCGCCACATTGCTGGCCCTGACCGAGGATCGTGGCGCCATGATGCGCCGCCTGCGCGCAACCCATGCCGATGCCTTGGCGCCTGACCTGCTGCATCGTGCCACCGCAGCCTTCGAACGCGCTGTCTGGCTGCAAAGAAGCCTGGTGATGCAGGACGCGGAGACGCCGCGTTGACGCGCCGCAGCGCCGGTCGCATAGCGGCACGCAACGCCACGCAAGGTTCACCATATGTCCGTTGCTTTCGTCTTCCCCGGCCAGGGCAGCCAGGCCCCCGGTATGGGCCGCGACCTGGCCGATGCCTTCCCCATCGCGCGCGAGACCTTCCAGGAGGTGGATGACGCGCTGAATCAGCACCTCTCGCGCCTGATGTTCGAAGGCCCGGCCGATGAACTGACGCTGACAGCCAATGCGCAGCCCGCGCTGATGGCGGTCTCGGTCGCCGTGGTGCGCGTGCTGGAGCG
>JAPLOK010000417.1 GCA_026400775.1 Alphaproteobacteria bacterium
GGCGATGCCATTCGCACCGTTCACCAACAGGTTCGGATAGGTGGCGGGCAGGACCCGCGGCTCCTCGCCCGATTCGTCGTAGTTGGGGACGAAATCGACCGTGTCCTCATCGATGCCGTTCAGCAGCGCGGCCGCGGATTTCGCCAGGCGCACTTCGGTGTAGCGCATCGCCGCCGGCGCATCGCCGTCCATGCTGCCGAAATTGCCCTGCCCGTCGATCAGGGGCACGCGCATACTGAAGGGCTGCGCCATGCGCACCATGGCGTCATAGATCGCGCTGTCGCCATGCGGGTGATACTTGCCCATCACATCGCCCACGACGCGCGCGGATTTGCGATGCGGCTTGTCGGCCGTGTAGCCCGACTCGTGCATCGCAAACAGGATGCGTCGGTGCACCGGCTTCAAGCCATCGCGCACATCGGGCAGCGCGCGGCTGACGATCACGCTCATCGCGTAATCGAGGAAGCTCTTGCGCATCTCCTTGGCGATGCCGATGGGCGCGATGTCGCGGGGCGCGCCGTCAGGGGTCTCGGGTGTGTCTGTCATGCGGTGTGATGGGCCTTAAGGGCACTGTTGGGCATGGGTATAGGGGGCCTGGGGCGTGTCGCCAATCGGGCGGCTTGCGCCGCCGGCGCGCACGGGCCACCATCAGCCCTGGGCAGAACGCTGCACTGGCAACCACCCGGCCCGAAAGGGCCGCATGGAGGAGGTTCGCATGCGTCTTATTCTTGCCCTTGTGGCGCTCATTCTGGCCGGCCGTGCCGAGGCACAGGACCGCGCGCTTCTGCAACTCGACTGGATCCCGACCGGCGAGCACGCCGCCTATTTCGCCGGCGCCCAGCGCGGCATCTGGCGCGAACTTGGCATTGATCTCTCGCTGACCCGCGGCTTTGGCTCGGGTGATACGGTCAGCAAGCTGGCCGGCGGAGCCGCGCAATTCGGCGTGGCGGATATCGGCGCGCTGATGGTGGCGCGTGCCCGGCAGAACGTGCCGGTGACGGCGGTGATGCAGCTATACACCCATTCGCCGCATTCGCTCTTCGTGCTGCGTTCCTCGGGCATCACGAATTTCCGCCAGCTGGAAGGCCGGCGCATCTCCATCACGCCGGGCAATTCGCACCGCCTCTATTTCCCCGAGGTGATGCGCCGCGCCGGCGGCAATGCGGACAGCATCACCTGGGTGAACATGGATGCCTCGGCCATGGCGCCCTTGCTGATCCAGCGGCGGGTGGATGCGGCGCCCTTTTTCGCGATCCATCACTTCTACCAGAACCGCATGGCCCAGCGCGCCGGACAGGAAATCGTGGCCCTGCCCTTCGTCGAAACCGGCTTCGCCATCTACTCGACGGCGCTGGTCGTGCCCGATGCGCTGGCGCAGTCCAACCCGGATCTGGTGCGCCGCTTCGTGCAGGGCGCGATCCGCAGCTTCGAATGGGCGCGCGACAACCCGGTGGAAGCCTGCCGCCTGCACGTAGCGCGCAACCCGGAGGTCGAGCAGGTGGATTGCGAAGGCAGCCTGGCCGCGGTGATGACCTATGTCTTCACCGATCACGCGCGCCAGACCGGCTTCGGCCGCTGGGACGCGGAACGCCTGGGCTTCACCTGGCGCAACGTGGCCGAATCGCAGCAGATCGACCCGGCCTCGGTGCAGCCCGCAAGCTTCATCACCACGCGCTTCCTGCCGTGATCCTGCTCTCGGGCGTGGCCAAGACCTTTCGCGGGCGCGATGGCGGAGAGGTGCAGGCGCTGACCGGCATCGATCTGCGCGTCGCACCCGGCGAGTTCGTCGCCATCGTCGGCGCCTCGGGCTGCGGC
Source organism: Alphaproteobacteria bacterium (assembly GCA_026400775.1). GTDB lineage: Bacteria > Pseudomonadota > Alphaproteobacteria > Acetobacterales > Acetobacteraceae > Rhodovarius. Next base: position 1,816 of record JAPLOK010000417.1, read on the forward strand.
AAATCGACGCTGCTGCGGCTGGTGGCGGGGCTGGTGCCGGTCACGCTGGGGCGCATCGAGGTGGATGGCTCGCTGGTGGCAGACCCGCGCGCCGACACCGCCATGGTGTTCCAGGCGCCCACCCTGCTGCCCTGGGCGGATGTACTGCGCAACGTGACCTTCCCGCTGCGCCTGATGGGCCGCGCGACGCGCGACACCGAGGACGGCGCCCGCGCCCTGCTGGCCAAGGCGGGGCTCGCGGGCTTCGAGACCAAATTGCCGCGCGAACTCTCGGGCGGCATGCAGCAACGCGTGGCGATATGCCGCGCGCTGCTGCAACAGCCGCGCGTGCTGCTCATGGACGAACCCTTTGGCGCGCTGGATGCGCTGACGCGCGAGGAAATGTCGCTCGAATTGCTGCGGATCTGGGGCGAGACGGGTGCGGCCGTGCTGTTCGTCACGCATTCCATCTCGGAGGCGGTGCTGCTGGCCGATCGCGTGGTGGTGATGTCCCCACGACCGGGGCGCATTGCCGATATCGTGCCGGTGGAACTGCCCCGCCCGCGTGATTTCGCGCAGGAAGCGCACCCGGCCTTCCACGCCGCGGCGCAGCGCATCCGCGCCACCATCTACCAGCGGGGAGCGGCACATGCGGCTTAGCGGACCCATCGCCATCGTCACGCTGTTCCTGCTGTGGGAGGGCGGCGTGCGCGTTTTCGCCATTCCCGAATTCCTGCTGCCGGCGCCGAGCGCGATCTGGACCGACGCCATGCGCATCTGGCCCACAGTGCTGAACCACACGCTCTCCACCTTGCAGACGGTGCTGCTGGGCTTCGCGGCCTCGGTCATCATCTCGCTGCCCTTGGCGATGCTGATCGCATCCTCGCCGACGATCTCGGCGGCGATCTATCCACTGCTGGTGATCACGCAATCCATCCCCAAGGTCGCGCTGGCGCCGATCCTGATCATAGCACTCGGCGCCAATGAATTGCCGCGCGTGATCGTGACCTTCCTGGTAGCCTTCTTCCCGCTGGTGGTGGCCTCGGTCGCGGGCCTGCTGGCGGCACCGCCGGAGTTGATCGAACTCGCCCGCGCCTGCCGCGCGGGGCGCATGCAGCAGATGCTGCGCATCCGCCTGCCGCATGCGGTGCCCTTCGTGTTTGGCGGGCTGAAGGTGGCCGCGGCACTCTCGGTCGTGGGCGCGGTGGTGGCGGAATTCGTCGGCGCCGATGCGGGGCTGGGCTATCTGATACAGACCTCGATGGCCTTCTTCCGCACGCCATTGGCCTTCGCGGCAGTAGTGATTCTGGCGATGATGGGCATGTCGCTTTTCGCCATTGTCGGTCTCATTGAACGCATCCTGTTTCCCTGGTCCACAAGCGCCCAGGCCAATATCCCCGCCGCATAGGAAACGCCCCATGGCCGTGACGAAACAAGGCTTCACCCTGATCCGCAATGCCGGCCTGACCGACGCCGCCTTGCGCCGCGCGCAGCCGACCGATGTGCTGATCCAGGATGGCGTGATCCGCGAGGTCGGCGCCAACCTCTCCGCCCCCGAAGGTGCGACCATCTTCGACGCAACGGGACTGATCATCCATCCCGGCCTGATCAACGCGCACACCCATGGCCATGGCGGCCTGGCGCGCGGCCAGGTGGACAAGGTGACGCTGGAATTGCTGCTGGCTGCCGGGCCCTGGCTCTCGGGCGGCCGCAACCTGGCCGACAAGAAGCTCAGCACCATGATCTGCGCGGCCGAAATGGTCGCGAAGGGCTGCACCGCCGCCTATGACCTTTACTACGAATTTCCCCTGCCCTCGCGCGAGGGCATGGACGCGGTGGCAGAAGCATACGCGGATATCGGCATGCGCGCCGTGGTGGCACCCATGGTCGCGGACCGCACCGTCTACGAAGCCATCCCCGGCCTGTTCGAAGCCCTGCCGCCGGGCCTGCAGAAGGATGTCGAGGCGCTACGCCTGCGCCCCGCAGAGGAAACGCTCGCCGCCATGGACGGCATCCTCAAGCATTGGCGCTGGAATGCCGCCGATGTGCGCGCCGCCGTCGCGCCCACCATCCCGCACCACTGCACCGATGCCTTCATGTGCGGCTGCCGCGACTTGGCGCGCAACCATGGCGTCGGCCTGCACAGCCATGTGGGCGAGAGCAAGGTGCAGGCGCTGACCGGAATCAAGCGCTACGGTCGTACATTGCTGTCGCACATGGACAGCCTCGGCCTGGTGGATGAGAACTTCACCGCAGCCCATGCCATCTGGCTGGATGATGATGACCTGCGCATCCTGCGCGATCGCGGCGGTTCGGCCGCGCATAATCCGGGGTCCAACATGCGGCTGGGCAATGGCATGTTCCGCCTGCGCCGCGCGATCGACCTCGGCGTGAATGTCGGCATCGGCACGGATGGCGTGAACTGCTCCGACAATGGCAACATGTATGAGGCGATGCGCTACGCCTCCATGGTCTCCAAGGTGCAGTCGCCCGATCCGCGCACATGGGCCTCCGTGGAGGAGGTTTACAGCGCGGCGACCCTGGGCTCCGCCCGCGCGCTGGGCTTCAAGGATGTGGGCGCCATAGCACCTGGCATGAAGGCTGACATCGTCTTCATCGACCTGCACAGCACCAGCTGGATTCCGCACAACTGGACCGTGAACCAGCTGGTCCATGCCGAGGACGCGACCGGCGTAAAGCACGTTATGATCGGCGGCGAATTCGTCTATTTCGACCGCCGCCACACCCGCATCGACATCGTCAAACTCGCCACAGAGGCCGAGGCCGCCCGCGCGCGGCTGGAAGCAGCGGCGGCGCCCCTGCATGCCCTGTACGAAAGGCTGGAACCGGTCGTCGCGAGCTTCTGCCCTGGGCTCGCGGCCCAGCCCTATCACCTCAGCCGTTATGTGTGCGAAACTCCCAACTCTGGAGTGTAGCCATGCCTGAATTCGTCGATCTGTCGCGTGAAATCCATCACCGCACGCCAACCCACCCCTCGCACCCGCCAGTGGTGATGGGCGTCTGGGGCGACCACAGCGAGAAGAAGGTGGCGGGCAACACCACCTTCACCTCGAAGGCGATGCACCTGTCCATGTCTGACCATGCCGGCACGCATGTCGATGCGCCGGTGCATTTCGTCCCGCGCCCGGGCGCGACCAGCATCGAGCAGATGCCGCTGTCGGATTTCTATACCTCCGCCTTCTGCATCGACCTTTCGCATATTCCGCTGAAGACGGCGGCCACGGCCGAGGAGGTGCAGGCGGCGGTCGCGGCATCCGGCCAGACCATCCAGCCCGGCGATACCGTGCTGATCTGGCTGGCCACCAATGAACGCCTCTTTGGCAGCCGCGGTTACCTGCATGATTTCCCCGGCCTCTCGGTGCCGGCCATCCGCTGGCTGGCGACGCAGGGCGTGAAGATCTTCGGCGTCGAGGCCATCTCCCCCGCGCCGGAAGGTGAGCCCAATTTCCAGGCGCATATGGTCTGCGCCGAACTGGGCATCACCCATATCGAATGCCTGTGGAACCTGAAATCGCTGATCGGCCGCGGCCGCTTCACCTTCATCGGCTTCCCGCTGAAGCTGCAGGGTGGCACAGCCAGCCCCATCCGCGCGGTGGCGATGTTCCCGTGAATGCGCTGACCCCCACCAACCGGGCAGTGCCGGTCGAGGTGGTCTTCGATCTGGTCTGCCCCTGGTGCTACCTCGGCGTCTCGCGACTGATGCGCATGCTGGCCGCGCGCCGTGATGTGGCTGTGGCCATTGAATGGCGCCCCTTCCTGCTCAACCCCGACATCGCGCCCGGCGGCGTGCCCCGGCAGGATTATCTGGTGCGCAAATTCGGTGGCGAGGACCGTGCCCGCCGCCTGCACGGCACCATCGCCGAACTGGGCCGCGCCGAGGGCATCGGCTTCCGCTTCGACGCGATCCGCCGCGTGCCGCAGACGCTGGACGCACACCGCCTGGTGCGCTGCGCCGGGCGGCTGGGCAGCGCTGATCGTCTGGTGCTCGCCCTCTTCGCCGCGCATTTCTGCGAAGGGCGTGACATCGCGAATCACGACGTGCTGGCCGCGCTGGCCGGCGCCACCGGCCAGGACCCCGCGGCCGCGCGTGCCTTCCTCGGCACCGGCCTTGATGTCGATGGCGTGCATGCCGAAAACCTCCGCGCCCACCGCCTGGGCATCAATGGTGTGCCCTGCTTTGTGATGGCCGGCGGCCACGCCATCGCCGGCGCGCAGGAGCCCGAGGTGCTGGAACGCCTGCTGGATGTGGCGCTGGTGGAGAACTGGTCCGGCCGCTTCGCGGATTGAGCCGGTTCGGTGTCGTGCTCGCCCCGTACAGCGGGGCCAGCACCGGGGAAGGCCGCGCCCGCATGGCTGCCATCGCCACGCGGAAAATCCTGGATGGCCTGTATGCCCCCCCCGATCCCGCGATGGCCCTCAACCCGGAAATGGTCATCGATTAACCGGCTGGTGAGATGCGGCTGCAACCATGCGGCAGGACGCGACGGCGCCAAACGCGCCGCACAATGCGGTCCATGCAGGAAAGACACCGATGCCGCACCCCCAGGACCGCTTCATCTTCCCCGACCGCGCCTATGCGCCGGGCTATGAACCTGCCGCCCCGCGCGAGGATGAACCCCTGCCCGAACCGATCATGACGCGCGACGACTATCTGCGCTTCGGCGCCATGGCGGCGCTGATCATGGCCGGCCTGGCCGCCGTCTCAAGCCTCATCCTGCCGGGTTGACTCACGTCAGGCCGGGCGCCTTCTGCCCCTTCTGCGAACGCGCCGTCGCGCTGTTGCAGCAGAAGGGCGCCGATCTGCAGGAACACAACGCCCCGCGCGGCAGTGCGGCACGCGAACAGGCGATCACGCGTTCCGGCGGGAGGCAGACCGTGCCGCAGATCTTCATCGGCGGGCGTCATATTGGCGGCTGCGACGACCTTTTGGTGTTGGACCGCGCCGGCAGGCTGGATGCTCTGCTGGCGGGTTAAGCCAGAAGGCGCAGTGCCGCACGAGTCAGCACGCCTTCAGCTTCCGCAAGGCTTTCGATCACGGTGAAGTGATTCTCGCCGGGCAGTTCCTCGGCACTCGCGCCCCAGGCTTGCGCCATGGCCCGGGTCTGCCCTCGGAACGCTCTCGATTCCGCGCCACCCACCACTGCATTCATCCGGCCCGAAGGTGCGGGCATGAACAGCGGTGACAGCGCATGCGCCTCATCCGCGTCCAGGCGCAGCGCATCGCCGATGGTGGTGTGGCGCAGCGGCGTCACGTCGAACACGCCAGAAACCGGCAGCGCCGCCGGCACAATCCCGCCCGCCAGCAGCATCGCCGAGAGATGACCACCCGCCGAATGCCCGAAGGCCAAGGCCGGCTGCGCCAGCGCGGCACAGGCGGCGCGGCATTGCGCCACGATCTCGCGCAGCGTCACCTGCGGGCACATATCATAGCCCAGCACCGCCACCGCCACGCCATGCGCCAGCAGGCCGCGCGCCATATGCGAGAAGAAGCTGCGATCCAGCTTCTGCCAGTAGCCGCCATGGATGAAGAGCGCGACCGGCGCATCCACCGGCCCGAAGATGTCCATCGCTTGGCGCGGGCTGGGGCCATAGGCGAGCAAGCGCGGCGGGTGCGCGGCACGAAAGGCGGCCGCATCGGCTGCCCAGCCGGCGATGATGGCGGGGTGTTCCGACACCCGCGCAGGGTTGTCGTATTCGGCCTGCAGCGCGGGGTCGTGGGTCAGGGCGTGGTCTCGATCACATAGGGGCGGATCAGCACGCGGCGGCGTTCGCGCTGCGCCTGGGCCAGGGCTGTGGCCATGGCCTGGCGGAAGACATCCTGCGTCTCGATCAGCGGCCGGCCAGGGCCGAGCAGTGGGCCTTCGCTGACGATCGCGACCAGCAGGTCGGTGCCGAAGGGCTCGCTGACCTCCCATCCCGGGAAGCCCGCGCGTGGCTCTCCCAGCCGCACCGTGGCACCGGCAGCATGCTGGGCCGATGGCACCAGGTGCGCGACCTCACCCGATTTCATCAGATAGGCCACGTAGAGATGCGCGGGCCAGTCGGGCATGGTCACGTCAAAGCGCAGCAATTGCCCCGCGCGCAGGGGCTGCGCGCCGGTCACGCGCACCTGCGGCGCGGCTTCCGGCGCGGCCAGCACCGGGCGCAGCAGGTCCAGCGCCGGGCAATAGGGGCCATCAAAGCTTTGCAGGGCCAGGCGCTGCGAGGCGGCGGGGATGTCGCGCGCGGCCAATGCGCGGCGCAACGCAGCCTCGCTGCCCTGGCGTAGCACGCCGCGCAGGCTGAGCCAGTCCGGCCCATCGGCTGCGGCGATCAGGCCGCAGGCGGGTGCCGCCGCGGCCTCAGAGGCAGCGGCGCGAAAATCCAGGCGTGGCGTCGGAAGGGCCGCGAATTGCGGGGGCGGCGGCGCGGGCGTGGCGATGGGGGCCGGTTGCGGCTCGGCAGGCGTCAGCGCGGGCGTCGTGACCGGCGCAGGCTGTGGCGCGGCAGGCGTCAAGGCGGGCGTCGCGGCCGGCGCAGGCTGTGGCGCGGCAGGCGTCAAGGCGGGCGTCGCGGCCGATGGTGTGGCGGGCGCCGGGCGCGGCGGCGTCACCACCGGGGCAGGGGCAGGGGCAGGGGCAGGGGCAGGGGCAGCGGCAGGCGCCACCTGCGCGACCACCGGCGCGGGTGGCGGCACCGGCGCATCGCCGCCGCGTCCCAACAGCAGAAAAGCCGCCACACCCGCCGCCAGCAACGCCGCCCCGGCACCGATCAACGCCACTGGCGGCCCGGATTTGGCGGCAGGCGGCAGGGCGGGCGGGGCAGCCGAGCGGGCCTGCGCAGGGGCCACCGGGCGAGGTGCGACCATCGTCGCATCCTCCACCGGCATGGGCGGAGCGGCGGCCGGTGTCGCCGCCTCGCGCAACGCCTTGGCGAAGGCGGCGGCATCGGGCCAGCGCTCATCCGGCCGCTTCGCCAAGGCGCGCGCCACCACCGCATCAAAACCGCGCGGCGCGGTGGCCGAAAGCACCGACGGCGCCACCGGCTCGGTGTTCAGCGCCTTGTGCAGCACGGCCGAGAATCCGCCTTCGAAAGGCTTCTCCCCGGTCAGCAGCTGGTACAGCACCACGCCCGCAGCCCAGAGATCGGCGCGCGCATCCACCGTCTCGCCGCGCAGCTGCTCAGGCGCCATATAGGCGGGCGTGCCCATCACCGTGCCCACCTGCGTCATCTGCGAATTCTCGATCCGCGCGATGCCGAAATCGGCGAGCTTCACGGTGCCATCGGCGGTCAGCATGATGTTGGCGGGCTTGATGTCCCGGTGC
>JAPLOK010000125.1 GCA_026400775.1 Alphaproteobacteria bacterium
AGCTTGGATTCGCCATAGGGATTGACCGGTTCGGCCGGCGTGTTCTCGCCGATGGGTGTCACGCGCGGCACGCCGAAAATGGCGGCGGTCGAGGAAAAGACCAGGCGCTTCACGCCCGCCTTGATCGCGGCCTCGGCCAGGATGACGGAATTGTTCACATTGGTGCGGATGTAATGCAGCGGCCGCTTCATGCTCTCGCCCACGAGCGACAGCGCGGCCATGTGGAAGACGGCATCGAAATGCCAGCCCGCGAAGACTTCGCCCACCTGGCGCTGGTCCGCCAGGTCCACCTCGGCGATGGGCACGCCCTCCGGCACCGCGGCGCGATGGCCGGTGGAGAAATTGTCCAGCACCACAACCTCGTCGCCGCGATCGCGCAGCGCGAGCACCACATGGCTGCCGACATAGCCGGCACCGCCGGTCACCAGGTAACGGGCCATTCGCCACTCCAGACAGGCCGCCTGCATCTGGCCTCGTTGCAATCATAACGCCAGCGGTTTGTGGCGGTTGAAAGGCCGGCTGCTGAATTTTTCAGGCCCGGCTGCGCATGGCCGCGAAGATCACGGCGACACGATCGCCCAAGCCGCGTGCAATGGCGTGGCCGGCGGCAAGACAACGCAGGTCCCGCCGGGCCAGGACGGCCGGCAGGGCGGCGGGCAGCGCCGTACCCCAGCGGCGGCGCGCGGGCAGCGCGATGCCGGCCAGGGCGCGTGCGGCCTGGGGCAATTCGGCCGGCGCGTCATGCGGTAGCAGGCGGCGGCCGCGGGCTGCCATGGCGGGTGCGGCGCGCAGCAGCAGCGCCAGCCCATGCGCGGCGCCGATCGCTTCCAGGATCGGCAGTTCGGCAGGCTCCGCACCCAGCATGCGGCCGGCTGCCACCGCGAAACCGCCATGCGCGCCGCGCAGATAGGCGGCGAAGGGGGCGGCGGAGGCGAATCCGTCCTCATCCAGTTCGGCCTCTCGGGCATCGGCCATGGCGAGCAGGTCGGCGCGGTCCAGCAGGCCCGCGGTGATGGCATTGTGCAGCGGCGTCGCGACTTCGTGCCGGCGAGGTTCGTCCAGCGCATCGCGCCACCATTGCAGGCGGATCGCGCCGGCCAGCGGGTTGGTCGTGGCGTCGTAGGCGCGGCCGAGTTCGTGGTGATAGGCGATCAGCGCGAACAGCGCGCAGAGGAACCGGTCCGGATCGTGGCGTCGCGCGAATTCGCCGATGGCAGAAAGCATGCGGTGCGACTACCTGCTTGGTTGACGCCCCGCCAGTGCCCGCTTACCTCCGAGGCACCCAAAACCCCGGAGAAAACCCATGGCCTTCTCGCTGCCCCCCCTGCCCTATGCCATCAACGCGCTGGCCGCCAACGGCATGTGCCAGGAGACGCTGGAACTGCACCACGGCAAGCACCACAACGCCTATGTCACCGCGCTGAACGGCCTGGTGGAGAGCAAGGGCCTGGCCGGCAAGAGCCTGGAGACGATCGTGGCCGGTGCCGCCAATGACGCGCCGCTGCTGAACCAGGCCGGCCAGCATTGGAACCACATCCTGTTCTGGCAGGTGATGTCCCCCAATGGTGGTGGCGACAAGCTGCCGGCCAAGCTCGCGGCCAAGATCGACGCCGATTTCGGCGGCCTTGCCCAGTTCAAGGATGCCTTCAAGCAGGCCGGTGTCACGCAGTTCGGCTCAGGCTGGGCCTGGCTGATCACGAAGGCGGACGGCAAGCTGGCCGTGACCAAGACGCCCAATGGCGCGAGCCCGGTCAGCACCGGCGAAGGCACGCCGATCCTGGGCGCGGATGTGTGGGAACACGCCTATTACCTGGACTTCCGCAATGTGCGCCCGAACTACCTGGACAATTTCCTGAACAAGCTGGTGGCCTGGGATGTGGTGGAAAGCCTGATGGAGAAGGGCGGACTGGTGTCGGGCCAGGGGGCCTGATTTTTCTGGCGTGTCCGGCGGGGTTTGGATTCGCGCTGAGCAAGGCGCGCATTCGCAGCCTCCGCCGGCGGCCGGAGAGAAGCGTGGCATGGGCATGAAGAACTGTTGCGCAGCGGCCATCTAGTTGGCATTGGCCCATGCCGCGTTGGCGCAGACCGATGGTCCCGCGCGCGGGACCATCGTCTCGGCCCAGGAGGGCGACATCGCCTGCTACCTGCGCATCCGCGATACGGCCGGCCAGACACGCAATTGGATGGCTGGCTTCGATCTCTGCCCACAAGCCCGGCGGGCGCTGGGCCGTGAGGTCGGGCTGCAATGGCGCAGCGAGAGCGTGATGCACCCCAGCTGCCAAGGCGATACCAGCTGCCGGCGCACCCAGCGGGTGTTGCTGGTTGCGGGGATCCTGCGTTGACAGGCTGAGACGGAACTGGCGGCCGAGAATCGGCGAGGTCATTTTCGTTCAGGACAGGCCGGCCCGAAAACAGGACGCTGTCGCATCCCGACGGGTCACTTATGAATCCCGCACCGAAATACACCGCCGAGCTGACACGTCCAGTTTTTCCGCGGCCGCTCAGGCCGCCCTGGCCGCCGGCACCCCGCGCATCCGCCCGCCCGGCGTCGCCCCTGGAATGGCGGCGGCATAATCCGCGGCCTCCAGCAGCTTCACCCAATCCGTGCCGGTGGCCACACCCATGCGGGTGAAGGTCCAGACCACATCCTCCATCGCGACATTGCCCGTCGCACCCGGCGCATAGGGGCAGCCGCCAATCCCGCCCGCGGCCGCGTCGATCACCCGGCAACCGGCCTCCCAGGCCGCGACGCAGTTCGCCACACCCATCCCGTAGGTGTCATGGCCGTGGAAGGCGAAGCGCTCGCCGTAATGGTCCACCGCGCGCGCCATCACGCGCCAGACCTGGTCGGGCGCGGCATTGCCGGTGGTGTCGCACAGCGCGATTTCCATATCCTCGCGCAGCGGCGCCACCGCATGCACCAGGCGCATCACGGCCGATTCATTCACCACGCCCTCGAAGGGGCAGTGGAAGCAGGTGGAGAGGTTGAAGCGGATGCGCGTCTGCCCCGGCGTCTCGCGCACCAGCTGCGAGAGTTCCTCCAGCGCATTGGCCACGCTGCGGTTGAGATTGGCCTGGCTGTGGCCATCGGTCACCGACATGAAGAAGCCCAGGCGATGCGCGCCATTGGCCAGCGCCGCATCGAAGCCTCGGCGGTTGGGCACCAGCACGGTGCATTCCAGGCCGGGCAGTTCGCGCGCGGCGGCCAACACGGCGGCGGTGTCCGCCATCTGCGGGATGGCCTTGGGGGAGACGAAGCTGCCCACCTCCATCCGGCGCAGCCCCGCGGCATGGGCGCGGCGGACCAGTTCGATCTTGGTCTCGGTGGGCACGAATTCGCGCACCGGCTGAAGCCCATCGCGCGGGCTGACCTCGGAGAGTTGGATCACGACGCTTCCCCCAACAATTCACGGAATATCCGCTCATTGTGAGCACCTGCCGCCGGCCCGGTCCAGCGGACCATTGCTTCGGGCGACACGCCATCGAAGCGGAAGGGGGCGGCGGGGTGCAGCACATCGCCGATCAGCGGGTCGGCCACGGACATCACCAGGGAGCGCGCCTGGAAATGCGGGTCGTCGGCGCAATCCTTCATGTCATAGAGGCGCGAGCAGGGCACTTCGGCGGCTTCCAGCACATCCTCGGCTTCGCGGGCGGTGCGCGTGCGGGTCCAGTCGGCGATGGCGGCGTCGAGTTCGGCGACGTTGTCACAACGCCCGGCATTGTTCGCCATGCGCGGATCGGCGCCCAGATCATCGCGCCCGATCGCGCCCATCAGCCGCTTGAAGATCAGGTCGGAATTGCCGGCAATGCAGAGCCATTTGCCATCGGCGCAGGGGTAGGTGTTGGTGGGTGCGGCGGTCTTGATCGCCGCACCCTGCGGCTGCCGCACCCAGCCGAACAGCCCGTATTCGGGCAGCATGCCCTCCATCAGGGAGAACACGGAGGAGACCAGGTCCACATCCACCACGCGGCCGGCATGGTTGCCCGCCTTCACGCCCCAGCAGGCGCTGACCAGCGCCATGGCGGCGTACATGCCGGCCAGGTCATCGCTGATGGAGACACCGCAGCGCGGCGGCGGGTAGTCGGACTGGCCTGGATTGGCGGTGAGGTGCCGCAGCCCGCCCATCGCCTCGCCAATGGCGCCGAAGGCGGGCTTGTCCCGGTAAGGCCCGTCCTGCCCATAGCCGGAGATGCGGGCGATGATGAGGTTGGGGTTCGCCTCATGCAGGGCGGCGGGCGAGAGGCCGATACGCTCCAGGTAGCCGGGGCGGAAATTCTCCACCAGCGCATCGGATTTGGCGGCCAGGGCCAGGATGCGTGCGCGGTCGCGCGGGTTTTTCAGGTCTAGCGTGACGGAGAGCTTGTTGCGGCCATGCACGCTGAACCAGACCGGGTGGCCCTGGTGGGTTGAGCCCCAGCCGCGAACCGGGTCGCCCTCTGGCGGTTCGATCTTGATGACCTCGGCACCCATATCGGCCAGCAGGCGCGTGGCGAAGGGGGCGGCGATGTAGTGGCCGAGTTCAAGGATGCGCAGGCCGGTGAGGGGGAGCATGACGGAAGGTTACGACAAACGGGCGGGTTGCGGGAGGGGACCGGCAGGCCGGCGACACAACGGGTGCGGAAAGAGGTGAGGTTTCAAGGGGATAGGGGGTGCAACAGGATCGGCAGCAAGATCGGCGGGGAATGGCCGGTTCGCGACGATTTCGAATTGTGAATCAGAGGCTTAACCGCTTCAGAGATCGGCGGCCCAGGATGGCGATGCGCATGAGCCGAGCGGATGTTCTGCCGCCTATCGCCGCCGCCGCTTCCCCTCCCCACCCAGCCACCCTACCCTCCCGCCATGCGCATTCTCCTGCTGCTGCTCGCCCTGACGGCCC
>JAPLOK010000334.1 GCA_026400775.1 Alphaproteobacteria bacterium
CCCGGCGCCTGGCCGGCCTTGTCCGTGCTGGGCGTGTTCGTGGTGGTGGCGCTGCTGGGTGTACCGGGCTTGTTGCCGCCCTGGTGGCATGTTGCGCTGCTGGCGGGCTTTGCGGGCGCGCTGGGCTGGGCTGTATGGCGCGCCGCGCAAGGCTGGCGCGCGCCGGATGACGCGGCGGCCGAGCGGCGTTTGGAAACGGCGTCGGGCCTGGCGCATCGGCCGTTGCAGGCGCTTGCGGACAAGCCCGCTGGCGGTGACGCGGTGGCGCAGGCGGTGTGGCGTTTGCACCAGGCGCGTATGGCGGCGCTGGTGAAGAAGTTGCGGGTCGGGCTGCCGCGGCCGGGCCTGGCGGCACGTGATCCGCGGGCGTTGCGCGCCGGCTTGCTGGTGGCGGTGGTCGCGGCGATCGGGATTGCCGGGCCAGATGCGCCCCAGCGGCTGGAACGGGCTTTCGCGCCGGCCTTTGCCGCGCCGCCCTTGCCGGTCGCTCTGCGGATCGAGGCCTGGATCACGCCGCCCGCCTATACCGGCGCGCCGCCGATTTTTCTCGCACCTGACGGCGGCGCGGCCACAGCGCCTGCGGGCAGCAAGCTCTCGGTCACGCTGTCGGGCCGCGCGGGCGCGGCGCCGGAACTGCTGCTGCCAAGCGGCGCCGTCTCCGCACGCGCGCTCGATGCGGCGAGCTTCGCGATGGAGGCGGACCTCTCACAGGCCGGACGCGTCGTGCTGCGGCGCGATGGCGCGCAACTGGCCGAATGGTCGCTGACGCTGCGCGCCGATGCGCCGCCGCGCGCGAGCTTCCCCGAACCGCCAGCGCGCGCGCAACGCGGCCTAGCTCTGCGCGTGCCATGGCGCGCAGAGGATGACTGGGGCGTGCATGCGCTGCGCCTGGAAGCGCGGCTGGTGGCGCGTCCGGATGCGCCGCCGCTGCTGCTGGAATTGCCGCTGCCGACCGGACACCCGCGGCAAGCGCGCGGCCTGGCGCAGCCGGATTTCTCGGCGCATCCCTGGGCCGGCTTGCCGGTCACGCTGCGACTGGTCGCGACCGATGGCGCGGAACAGACCGGCATTTCGGATGATGCGGCGCTGACCCTTCCGGAGCGCAGTTTCACGCACCCCGTGGCGCAGGCGCTGGTTGCAATCCGGCGCGATTTGTCCGCCGCGCCCGAGGCGCGTGATGTGGCGCGGCGCGCGCTGGAGGGCATTGCCCGCGCACCCGAAGCCTTCGAGCATGATACGACGACGCTGCTGGGCCTGCGGGTCGCGCGCAACCGGCTGTATCGCCGCGGCATGGAGGCGGTGGCGGAAGCGCAGGAACTGATCTGGGACATGGCGCTGGCCCTGGAGGAAGGGCGCGACACGCGCTCGGCCCGCGCGCTGGAGCAGGCCCGCCAGGCACTACGCGAGGCGATGGAAGAGGCCGAGCGGCAACAGCGCGAGAGCCAGGACAACGCGGAGGCGCGGCAGGAAACGCAGCGGCGCATCGAGGAGTTGCGCGAGGCCATTCGTCGACACCTCGAAGCGCTGGCCGAAAGGCTGCAACGCGAAAATGCCGAAAGCCTGGCGGAGCTGCCGCAGAACCGCATGACCGATCAGCGCGAGATGAACCGGCGCACCGACCGCATGCGCGATGCGACGCGCGAGAACCGCATGCAGGATGCGCAGCGCGAATTGGCGGAGCTGGAGGAAATGCTGCGCGCTCTGGAAGAAGGGCGCATGGCGCGCGGCGAGAATCCGCAACGCCAGCAGCAGCGCCAGCGTGGCCAGCAGCAGATGGGCGCGGTGCAGGACATGGTGCGCCGCCAGGGTGACCTGGTGGATCGTGGCCAGCGCCGCGCGGAGGCTGAAGAACAACAACGCGCGCAGCAGCGGCGGCCGCTGCTGGGGCAGCAGCCGCCGCAGCCGCAGCCCAATGCCAATGCGCAAGCGGACCAGCAGCAGGAAGGCCGGCGGCAGCGCGCATTGCGCCGCGCGTTGGGCGAACTCATGCAGCAATATGGCGATCTGACGGGCGAGGTGCCCGAGGCCATGGGCCGCGCCGACCAGGCGATGCGCGAGGCCCAGGAGGCGCTGGGAGAAGGCCGCGATGCCCGCGACGCGCAGAACCGCGCCATGCGGCACCTGCAGGAAGGCGGCCGCCAGATGGCGCAGCAGCTGCAACGCCAGTTCGGCCAGCAGGGGGGCGATGGCGAAGGCGAGCCCGATGATTCCGACATGGCGGGAATGGGCGAGGACGGCAACGACGAAGCCGGCGGCGAACAGCAGCTGGGCGACGGGCGTGATCCGCTCGGCAGGCGGTCACGCGACCAGACGGGCAATGCCGAACAGGGCAGCGATACGCGCGTGCCGGAGGAGGCCGAGATGCTGCGCACGCGCCGCATCCAGGAAGAGCTGCGCCGCCGCGGCGCGGAACGCGAAAGGCCGGCCGAAGAACTGGATTACATCGACCGGCTGTTGCGCCGCTTTCAGTAGTCATGCGAGCGCTCGCCATTGGCGACCGATGGCATGAGCTTTTGCGCCCTCAAGAGCCGGGCGCAAACCTACGGTTTGCTTGGCTATCGCCGGACTGTCGGCGGCGCCCATACCGGCGCCTGTTGAGCCATGTTCCGTGGGTTTTCGTATCAGGGGCGCGCGCGGCGCACCCGCTCCTCGTCCACGCGCACATCGACGCGGTGGCTGACGGTGGCGTCGGTCATCGCGGTCTGGTTGCGCAGGATGGTGCGCATGCGGGCGCGCGGCACGCCCTGCTGGACCAGCTCCCCGATCACCGCGCGGGCGCGTTGGCGGGCTATGGCCGGCTCACCCTCGCTGTAGCCGATGATCAGGATGGGCACGCGCGGCCTGGCACGCGCAATCTCGGCTGCCTGCGCAAGGCCTTGTTGCGCGGCCTCATCCAGCGTGGCGGAACCGGTCGTGAAGAAGATGGGAAAGGCACTGGCGCGCGCCACGGCCGGGGCAGCGGCCGGCACAGACTGCGACGGAGCGGCGACCGGCGTCAGGAAGGTGGGGTTCACCTGGTCCTGGATGGCGGTGCAGCCGCCGAGTGCGATGGCGGCCAGAAGAAAAAGACGGGGCAAGGCGGTGCGCTCCTGTGCGAGGTCGCACAGGATGACGCAAGCCACCCGGCCCCGTCGGTCACAATCAGCGGCGCGGCGGGCGGGCGC
>JAPLOK010000219.1 GCA_026400775.1 Alphaproteobacteria bacterium
ACCGACCCCAAGGCGCTGGTGCCCTTCATCAATGAGCGCAGCCTGTACCAGTTCCAATGCGGCTTCCGGAAAGCCGGGCGCAGCCTTGAGGATTTCCTGGGCTGGGCAAAGCAGGAGCTGCGCCCCGTGCTGAAGCGCATGCTGACGCTGACACAGGAGCAGAACATCCTGAAGCCGCAGGCGATCTACGGCTATTGGAAATGCGCGGCGCAGGGCAATGACCTGATCCTGTTCGAACAGGACGGCGTGACGGAAGCCACGCGCTTCACCATGCCGCGCCAGCCCAAGGAAGACGGGGACTGCATCGCCGATTTCATCCGCGACATCGATGACGCCGAACGCGACGTGATCGGCCTGCAAGTAGTGACGGTGGGCCAGAAGGCGTCGGACGTGGCGCGCGAGTGGTTCGAGGAGAACCGCTACCAGGACTACCTGTATCTGCACGGCCTTGGCGTGGAGATGGCTGAGGCATTGGCCGAATACACGCATAAGCGCATCCGCGCCGAACTGGGCTTTTCGGCCGAGGACGCTCCGGACATGGAAAAACTGCTGCAACAGGAATATCGCGGCGGGCGCTATTCCTTCGGCTACCCGGCATGCCCCAAGCTGGAAGACCAGGCGCCGCTGCTAAAGCTGCTGGATGCGGAGCGCATCGGCGTGGACATCAGCGACGAATGGCAGTTGCACCCGGAGCAGAGCACCAGCGCGATCGTGCTGCATCACCCGCGGGCGAAATACTTTACGGTGTAGCTGCATGCCTGACA
This sequence comes from Alphaproteobacteria bacterium, assembly GCA_026400775.1. Taxonomy (GTDB): domain Bacteria; phylum Pseudomonadota; class Alphaproteobacteria; order Acetobacterales; family Acetobacteraceae; genus Rhodovarius. The sequence continues at coordinate 765 of JAPLOK010000219.1, forward strand.
CGCCCATCCAGTACGTCGCGAAGAACATGCGAGTGGACCTGCGCCTGATCGGCGACATGGTCACACCCGGCGCGCGCGTGCTGGATATCGGCTCCGGTGACGGCGCGCTGATCGAGCACCTGACCACCACCAAGGGGGCGGATGCCCGCGGGATCGAGATCGACATGGCGGAGGCCACGCGCGCGGTGGCGGCAGGCCTGGCCGTGATCCATGGCGATGCCGATAACGACCTGGCCTTCTACCCTGAAGGCGCCTTCGATTTCGTCATCCTCTCGCGCACCTTGCAGGCGGTCGAACACCCGCGCGAGGTGCTGCGGCAGATGCTGCGCATCGGCCGGCATGCCATCGTCTCCTTCCCGAATTTCGGGCATTGGGCGGTGCGGTGGCAGCTGGCGTGGACCGGCCGCATGCCGATGACCGAGACCTGGAATCGCGGCTGGTACGAAACCCCCAACATCCACCCCTGCACCATCCGCGACTTCTTCGACCTCTGCGAGAAGGATGGCTACGAGGTCGAGGAATGGCTGGCCGCCGATGACCAGGGGCTGAAATCCCCCTGGCGCCGTTCTGCGCGGCTGGCCAATCTGTTCGGCGAACAGGCCCTGTTCAAGCTCCGCCGGAGGTAGCCGCATGTCCCGCCGCGCGGTGTCCGCCGCTCTCGCAGCACCCTTCGTGGCGCGCGCGCAAGGCGGGCCGATCCGGCTGATCGTGCCTTTCGGCACCGGCGGTTCCACCGACATCATCGCCCGCATTCTGGCCGATGAAGTGGGCCGCCAGCTGGGCACGCCGGTGGTGGTGGAAAACCGCCGCGGCGCGGGAGCGACGCTGGGCACCGGCATGGTCGCGACCGCGCGGCCGGATGGGCAGACGCTGCTGTTCAGCGTGATCAGCTCTGTCGCCGTGGGCCACACGCTGTATCGCGACCGCATCGCCTGGCATGGCGACGACAGCTTCGCGCATTTGGCCATCGTGATGGGCACGCCCTATCTGCTGATGGTGCATCCGCGCCAGCCGATGCAAACCCTGGGCGACTACATCGCGGCCGCGCGCGCAGGCGACATCGCTTATGGCACCTCGGGCGTCGGCTCCATGCCGCATCTGTTCATGCTGCGCTTCCTGCAACTGGCGGGCGTCAACGCCACGCATATTCCGTATCGCGGCGGCGCGCAGGCAGCGACGGATACAATCGCGGGCAACATCCCCTCGCTGATCGACAGCTTGACGGCGGCGGGTGCGAATATGCGCAGCGGCGCGCTGCGGGCGCTGGCGCATTCGCGCGCCGAACGCGTGACCGAGTTCCCCGCCGTGCCGACCTTCCGCGAGAGCGGTTTTGAGCAGCTGGTGGTGGATGGCTGGGGCGGCATCGCGGCACCCGCGGGCACGCCGGCGGCGGTGCAGGAACGCCTGGCCAGCGCGGTGCGTGCGGCGCTGGACGCACCGCTGGTGCGGCAACGCTATGCCGAGACGGCGACCAACAACCCCGGCCTGTTCCTGGCCGATGCGCAGGCCTTCGTGCGCCGTGAGATCACCGCCTGGGCGGAGGTGGTGCGCGCTTCCGGCGCGCGGCCGGAATAGCGTGCGTTCACCCTTGCCGTGCACGGCAACATCGTGAATCGCCCGCTGTAATGCTTCAGTGCAAGCCGCCCGGCGCGTGCGGGCTGTCCAGGCTGAAGGCGGGAATCACAACATCGAAGTTCTCGCCCGTGCCGGTATCGACCATGTGGTACAGGCCCTTCATAAAGCCCGAGGGCGTCGCAAGCGGTGTACCGGAAGTGTAGTGGAATTCCTCCCCCGGTTGCAGCACCGGCTGCTCGCCGACGACGCCATCGCCATGCACGCGCTGGCTGCGACCCTGGCCATCGGTGATCATCCAGGTACGCTTCTGCAACTGCACGATCGCTCTGGATTCATTCGCGATCTCGATACGATAGGCCCAGACATATTGCCCGCGCCCCGGATCCGACTGGTCATCGAGGTAGAAGGCGCGCACGGAGACGCGGATCTCCCGCGTGACCGCGGTGTAGGAGCGCGGGCGCGCCGTCATTCGGCGGCGATGGCTAGCGGCGCCGCGGCATCCAGTGCCATCGCCAGGTCATCGATCAGGTCGGCCACATCCTCGAGCCCGACCGACAACCGCACCACGCCATCGGAAATGCCGAGCTTTGCGCGTTCCTCCGCGCCGATGCGCAGATGCGTGGTGGTCGCCGGATGCGTCACCATCGACTTCGAATCACCGAGGTTGTTCGAGATGTCGATGATGCGCAGCGCATCCATGAAGCGGAACGCCGCTTCCTTGCCGCCGTTGAGTTCCAGGCACACCACCGTGCCGCCGGCGGTCATCTGCTTCAGCGCCAGCGCCTGCTGCGGATGGTCGGCGCGGAAGGGGTAGAGCACGCGCTTGATCTCCGCGCGTTCGGCCAGGAAATCGGCCACAGCTGCTGCGCTGCGGCACATCGCGTCCACGCGCAGCTTGAGTGTTTCCAGCCCCTTCAGGATCACCCAGGCGTTGAACACGGCCATGGAAGGGCCGGTGTTGCGGATGAAGGGTTGCAGCACCTCATCCACCCACTTCTTTGGGCCGAGAATGGCGCCGCCCAGCACGCGGCCCTGGCCGTCCATGTGCTTCGTGCAGGAATAGGTGATGATGTCCGCACCCATTTCCAGCGGGCGTTGCAGCAGCGGCGTGGCGAAGACATTGTCCACCACGACCAGCGCGCCGGCCTGGTGCGCCAGGTCACACACGGCGCGGATATCCACCAGGTCCAGCATCGGGTTGGACGGGCTTTCCAGCAGCACCATCGCAGTCGGGCGCGCAAGCGCGGCCTGCCATTGCACCAGGTCGGCGCCATCCACGAACTGGTGCGTGATGCCGTAGCGGCCGAGCAGGTTGGCCACAATCCAGTGGCAGGAGCCGAACAGCGCACGGGACGCCACGACATGATCGCCGACTTTGAGGTGCGAGAGCATCGCGGCATGCACGGCCGCCATGCCGGTGGCGGTCAGGCGGCAGGCTTCCGCACCTTCCAGCATGCAGAGGCGCTCTTCCAGCATGGTCAGCGTCGGGTTGCCGAAGCGCGAATACTGGTAGTGGGTGATGCGGTTTTCGAAGGTGGCTTCCGCCTGCGCGGCATCGTCATAGACGAAGCCGGAGGTGAGGAACGGCACCTCGGCGGTTTCCGCGTGGTTGGAACGGTTGAGCCCTCCACGCACCAGAAGCGTGGCAGGACGGAGCGGACGATCGGACATGACAGAACCTCAAACAGAAGTCCGGCCCCCGTGTGGTGCAGGGGCGAGGCGGCGCGGTGGCGCCGCATCGGCCGTTTAGCGCGTTTGTTTAACCTCGCCGCAAGCTGGCCGGACAAATCACGAGGGCCAACAGAATTATCGCCAGCGGGCCCTGCGCGCAAGTCAGTACGGCACGGTCTCGCCCTGCCACAGCTTGTGCAGCAGCCCATCGGCCGCTGCATCGCCCAGCAGCGGGCGCGCCAGTTCGTTGAACTTGGCGGTCAACTCCTCATCCGACAGCGGCATGTCCGGGTCGCCCTTCCGCGTCGGCTGGAAATGTTCCAGCACGCGGCCATCGCGCAGCGTGACCTTCACGCGTGCCGGGCGGCGGCGCGGATAGGCGTTGGCGATCTCGGGGTCGAGAGAGAGCGTCACGCGCTGCATCAATGCGCGGATGCGCGGATCGGCCATGTTTTCCGGCCGATATGCGGCCAACCGCACGCCGCCCAGCACCATGAAGGCGGCGGAGCAGTATTGCAGGCTGAAGCGGCAATCCTGCTCGCTCTGCGGGTCCGGCCGGTCGCAGATATCCTTGGTCGGGCCATAGCCGCCGGCGTGGATGCTCGCGATGTCATCGGCGCCGAAACCGTGCTGCGCACGCAGGACAAGCAGCGCGTCCAGCGTCGGGAAAATGTGCCCGCAGCAGCCGTGATTCTTGAAGGTGATGGCGGTGATGACCGGCGGCGCGTCGAGATTGGCCAGGCCAATATCCCACTTGCCCCGATCCTCGGACGTGGCCGCCGCGAAGCCCAGCGGGCCGTGCAGCACATCCAGCGCGCCCTTCACGCCAACGGCTGCCGACATTGCCGCCAGCGCGCCTGCTTCCGCCGCGTGGCCCGGGTGGAAGGGCTTGCACATGGCCTCACCGCGGAAGGCTTCCTGCAGGCCACCGGTCATGGTGGCGGCCAGCGCGATGGCATGCGCCATGCGGTTGGCATCACAACCCAGAACGGTCGCGACCGCCGCCGCCGCACCCATGGTGCCGACGGTGCCGGTGGTGTGCCAGAACTTGTAGTGGCTAGGCGTAACCGCCATGCCGATGCGGCAGGCCACCTCGAAGCCCACCGCGATCGCGCGGTGCAGCGTTTCCAGCGGCACGCCATGATGCTGCGCGGCGGCGAGTGCGGCGCCGATGGTGACGCTGCCGGGGTGGTGGCCGCTATCGCGATGGATGTCATCGAACTCGACCGTGTGCGCGGCCGCCGCATTGATCAGCGCCGCGTGCCGGATGCCGGAGAGCGCATTGTCCGTGTAGCAGCGCGCGCGACCGGCGCCACGTTCCTCGGCCAATGCGGCCGCGATCAGCGTGGCGGGTGCCAGGCGTGCGCCCGGCACCAGGCAGGCGAACCAATCCACCATTGCGCGCCGCACATGATGCGCGGTGTGCGGCGTGATGGGCATGGACGCCGCATGCTGCGCAAGCGTCAGCAAGGGGTTGGTGGTGACGAGTGGCGCTTCCGGCATGTCAGCTGTTCCTTCTCAGCACGTCCTTGTTGATGACCATCTCGGGATCAAGCGTCCCGTTGAAGTGACCGATGATGCTCTCCACGCAGGAGATGCCCATGCGGCGCATGCCCTGCACGGTGGCGGCCGCGCTGTGCGGCGTGACGACGGTGTTGGGTGCGGACAGAAGCGGGTTGTCGGCGCGCACCGGCTCTTCCCAGAACACGTCGAGGCCCGCGCCGGCGATGTGGCCCGAATGCAGTGCCGCGGCCAACGCCGCTTCATCCACCAAGGTGCCGCGGGCGGTGTTGACGATATGCGCGCCCTTCTTCGTCGTGCGCAGGAATTCGGCATTCACCATGCCGCGCGTTTCGGTGTTGGACGGGCAGTGCACGGTCACCCAATCGGCTTCCGCCAGGCCCTCATCCAGCTTCACCGGGGTGAAGCCCGCGCCGATGATGGTGTTGCGCGGCACATAGGGATCATGCACCAGCACCCGCATGCCAAAGGCACCGCACAGCCGCGCCACACGCCCGCCGATACGGCCGAAGCCCAGCACGAGAACGGTCTGCTCCGAGAGGTCCCAGCAGGTGGGCGCGCCGGTGGTGGACCACTTCATGGCGCGCGTATTCGCGTCATAGGTCTGGGTGGCCTTGGCCAGCGTCAGCATCAGCATCAGCGCGTGTTCAGCGACCGAAAGCGCGTTGGCATAGGCGGTGACGGTGAGTGGGATGCCGCGCTTGGTCAGCGCTTCCACATCCACCGCGTCATAGCCAACGCCATGGCGCGCAACGATCGACAGCTTGGGCGAAATGCCCAGAAAATCCTCGTTGATCCTGGTGGCGCGCACGATGATCGCCTCGCCGCGCGACATGGCGGATTCCAGCGCGCCGCGATCCTCGGGGTTCACGGTTTCAAAGGTGAAGCCGGGCTCGGCCTCGATGCGCTTTACGGCATCTTCGTGGACACCGCGCAGCAGAACGATATGGGGCATTGCAACCTACTCCAGATGAGCCGCGGGGCCGAGAATCGCCTCGCGCATGCGTGCCTGCAACAGCGCTCCCTCGCGCGGCGGCAGCACCAGCGGCTTGCTGGCGGCGTCAATCTTGGCCACCGCGAAGACGAGCCCGGCCTTGGCATGCACAGCCGCGCGGAAGGGAGCGACCTGGTCCATCGTAGTGATCAGCCGCGCATCGCGGATGCCGGCACCCTTGGCCATCGCCACCAGATCCACGCCATGACGCGTGGCGGTCTCCTGCCCGCCGGTCTCGCCGTAATGCTCATTGTCCTGCACCAGGATCGACAGGTTGGGCGGCGCCTGCACCGCGATCGTGGCCAGCGCACCGATGCCCATCAGCATCTCGCCATCACCCGTGATCACCAGCACGGGGCGCGTGGGCTGGGCGAGCGCCAGCCCCAGCCCGATCATCGCCGCACCGCCCATGCCGCCCCATAGTGGGAGATTCTGCGGCGTGTCGCCCACCGCGGTGATGTCCCAGGCCGGCGCGCCGAGGCCCGCCACGCACAACAGATCACCACGCTCCGAAAGCACTGCGCGCGCCAGATCGCGCCGATCAAGCTTGGCCATGGCTCAATCCTTCCCGAAGGTCTTGGCGCCGATGATGCGCTGACCGATCAGCGTCGCCGTGGGCCGGTAAGTGTTGTAGGCGAATTTCAGCGTGGCCTCGACCGCGGCACCCACATCCTCGGCCTTGTCGGCGCGGTTCACCAGGGTGCCCATCGCCTCCAGAACCGGCTGCGTCGCCTGGCCCATCGGCACCTGTGCCGGGTTGAATTCGCCGTAATCGCCGCGCATCGTCACCAGCATGGGCATGGGCGTGCGATGCAGCGTCGACAGGCTCAACATGTTGATGCAATTGCCCACGCCGCTGGACTGCATCAGCAGCACGGAACGCTGCCCGCCCAGCCAGGCGCCGAGCATCATGCCGATGCCCTCCTCCTCGGTCGTCAGCGTGACCACGCGCATGGCGTTGTCCGCTAGGCACATGCGGATCAGGCGCGAATGGCCGGCATCCGGCACCAGCGCCACCTGTTTTACATCGTATTTGCGCAGCAGCGCGAAGATGGTCTCGGGCCAGTCGTCCACGGCGTTTCCCCTGTTGCGTGCAGCTTCATACCACTGGCGCGCGCTGTCCAGACGGGGCAGAAAGCGGCATGGGTTTTGCGCATACTTTGGGCGGCACGCGCCACGTCTTCGATGACCTGAAGACCCTGCTGGCACGCGCCACGCCCTTCCGTTCGGGCGATGCGCTGGCGGGCGTGGCGGCCGGAAGTGCTGCCGAACGCGTGGCAGCGCAGTATGCGCTGGCCGACCTGCCATTGCGCCACTTCCTGCATGAAGCGGTGGTGCCCTACGAGGCCTGCGACGTCACGCGCCTCATCCTCGACAGCCATGACGCCGCGGCCTTCGCCGCCATCGCGCATATGACTGTGGGCGGGTTGCGCGACCACCTGCTGGACGCGCCCGACACCACTGCGCTCGCCCCCGGCCTGACGCCCGAAATGGTCGCCGCTGTCTCCAAGATCATGCGCGTCTCGGACCTGATCACGGTGGCGCGAAAGTGCCAGGTCACGACGCGCTTCCGCAGCACGATCGGGCTGCCGGGCACGCTGTCCATCC
>JAPLOK010000085.1 GCA_026400775.1 Alphaproteobacteria bacterium
CCTGGCCGAGGCCGCGATCAAGGCGGGCGTGAAGCGCCTGGTCTTTTCCTCGACCGCCGCCATTTTCGGCGTGCCGCGCGTGACACCCATCGGCGAGAACACGCCGGCCGAACCGGTCAATCCCTATGGCGAATCCAAGCTCATGGTGGAGCAGGCACTGGCCTGGGCGGATGGCGCGAACGGCCTGCGCACCGCCTGCCTGCGCTATTTCAACGCCGCCGGCGCCGACCCGGTCGGCCGCGCCGGTGAGGACCATATGCCCGAAACCCATCTGATCCCGCGCGCCATCCTGGGCGCGCTGGGCCGGGCCGAACCGGTCAGCATCTTCGGCACCGATTACGACACGCCCGATGGCACGCCGCTGCGCGATTATGTGCATGTGACCGACCTGGCGGCCGCGCATCTGGCCGTGCTGCCGCGGCTGGAGGAAGGCTCTGTCGCCTACAATATCGGCAATGGCACCGGCTATTCAGTGAAGGATGTGCTGGCTGCGATCGAGCGGGTATCCGGCCGCCCGGTGCCGCACAGCTATGGGCCCCGGCGTGAGGGCGATCCGCCGTCGCTGGTGGCGTCGTCGGAACGGCTGCGCGCGGAGACCGGTTGGCAGCCTGCGCATGACACGCTGGACGAGATCGTGCGCACCGCCTGGGCCTGGCATGTCGCGCATCCAGAAGGTTACGCGTCGCCGGTTCAGGTGGCGGCCTGAGCTTCGGCCAGCAGCGCCGCCACATCCAGCCGGCGCGTGAACATGGCCAGCTTGCCCGCCGCATCACGCGGCCATTCGGCTTCGTCGCGGTCCCGATAGAGTTCCACGCCATTGTCATCGGGGTCGCGCAGATACAGCGCCTCGGACACGCCATGGTCGGAAGCGCCATCCAGCTTCACGCCGGCCGCCAGTAGGCGCTGCAGCACACGCGCCAGTCCAGCCGCGAAGGGAAGAGCAGGGCCACATGAAACAGCCCCGTGGTGCCGCTCGCGGGCGGCGAGCCGCCCAGGCTTTCCCAGGTGTTCAGCGCGATATGGTGGTGATAGCCTCCGGCGGAGAGAAACACCGCCTGGTCCCCCATGCGTTGCGTCACCGACAGGCCGATCACGTCGCGCCAGAAACCGAGTGCGCGTTCAAGATCCGCCACCTTCAGATGGACATGGCCGATCCGGGTCTGTGCATGTGCTTCCATGCCCGCATCATGCGCCGGCGCGTGGCCAGAGGCCAATTCGCGCCGGTGATGATGATCATGCGGCGACGCGAACCTCGGCCACCTGCTGCTTCATGGATTTCTGCAGCTTCTCGAAGGCGCGCACCTCGATCTGGCGAACCCGTTCGCGGCTGATGTTGTATTGCTGCGAGAGTTCTTCGAGCGTGGTCGGCTCGTCCTTCAGGCGGCGCTCGATCAGGATATGCCGCTCGCGCTCGTTCAGGGTCTTCAGCGCGGTGGCCAGCAGCGCCTTGCGGTTGGACATGTCCTCGCGTTCGGCCAGTTCCTCTTCCTGGCTTTCCGCGTCATCGACCAACCAGTCCTGCCACTCGCCCTCGCTATCGGCGCGGACGGGCGCATTCAGGCTGTTATCCGGCGCCGAGAGGCGGCGGTTCATGCTGACGACATCGGCCTCCGGCACGGCGAGGGTATGGGCGATCTTGGCCACCACTTCCGGCGACAGGTCACCTTCCTCCAGCGCGGCCAGCTGGCCTTTCAGCCGGCGCAGGTTGAAGAACAGCTTCTTCTGCGCCGCCGTCGTGCCCATCTTCACCAGCGACCAGCTGTGCAGGATGTATTCC
>JAPLOK010000284.1 GCA_026400775.1 Alphaproteobacteria bacterium
CCCAACTCGTCATTCACCTTGATGCGCAGCGCTTGGAAACTGCGGGTGGCGCTATCGAGACCCGAAGGGTCACGAGGTATTGAGCGGCGAACAATATTGGCCAATTCCAAGGTGGTGGCGAAGGGACGGGCGGCGATGATGGCGCGCGCCACGCGGCGGGAATGCCGCTCTTCACCCAATTCCCACAGCAGGTCGGCCAGCTCGCGCTCGGGAAGGGTGTTCACCAGATCGGCCGCGGTCGGGCCTTCGCGGCCCATGCGCATGTCCAGCGGCCCATCGGCGCGGAAGGAGAAGCCACGCTCGGGCTGGTCGATCTGGAAGGAGGAGACGCCGAGGTCGAGCACCACGCCATCCAGCGCCGAGACACCCTGTTCGGCCATGGCGTCCAACATCTCGCCGAAGCGGGCATGCAGCAGGTGCAGCCGGCCGGGGAACCGGGCCAGCAGGGCGGCGCCGCGGGCAATGGCGGCGGGGTCGCGGTCCAGCGCGTAGAGGGTGGCGCCCGTCTCCAGGATGGCGGCCGCATAGCCGCCGCCGCCGAAGGTGCCGTCCAGATGGGTCTCGCCGGGGGTGGGGCGCAGATGCGCCAGCACTTCCGGCAGCATGACAGGGATATGGCTCATGCGGCGGCCCTGCGGGCGGCGAGGCGTTCGCGGCGGCGCCGCTCGGCGGCTTCGAGATGCGCGCGGCCAGCCGCGGGTTCCCACAGTTCGAAGATCTGCGCCTTGCCCACGAACAGCACCTGGTCGGTGATGGCGGCGAACTGGGCGAGGTCCTTGTCCAGGATGATGCGGCCCTCGGTATCCGGGATGGCGTCCACCACCAGCGAGATATTGGCGTAGATGTCGTCCTCGTCGGCGTCATCGAGGTCGGCATGCGGGGAGATCGGCTTCAGGTCGTGCTCGAACAGGGTCGTGGGCCAGGCCTCGATGCAGGCATGGCGGTGGGATTTGCGCAGTACCAGCGCCTGTCCGCCCAGGATGGCTCGGTAGCCGGCGGGAATGGCGACGCGCTTCTTCGCATCGACGCGGTTCAGCGCGGTGGAGCGGAATTGTCCGGCGAGCGGCGATGTGTGGTCGGTCTCCGACATGGCAACGCCCCGACCGCTCCCTGTTCATCGCCTTTCGGGGGGTGGTTGGCGGCGGTTGTTCCTGGAAACGGCCAGCAGGACCCCCCGATCCTGCCGGCCGCCCTACCAGCTCCGACGCAACGGAAGCTCGCCCCCCCGAGCGTGACATCCATCGCCGAAGCTTGAAGTTGGTTGTATCCGGGCGTTTCCCCCACTGCAAGGGAATTTTCCCCACTTGGCGCCTAAATACTCCACTTCTTGGAGTCGTGGCGCAAGTCTTGTGTCTGCGATGCCACGCTGGCGGGTGGCTTCGGCTGGCATTCAGCAAGTATTCACTATTTGTTCTGGCGGGATCATGCGGTTTCGACCCCGACCAACCCCCTCGCAGCCTGCCGCACCTGCGCGCGTAGCCAGCGATGCGCCGGTGCGGCATCGAGGACTTCTGGCCACAGCGACACGATTGTGAAGGTGGGGCTGGGCAAGGGCGGGTCCAGCACCACCAAGCCTAGCTCCGGGCCATCGGTCTCGGCCAGGCTGCGCGGCAGCGTCACGGTCAGGTCGCTGCCGGCCACCAGACGCAGGGCGGCGGTGAAATGCGGCACCCAGAGCGCCACGCGGCGCCGCTGCCCGATCGTGGCCAGCGCTTCATCCATGGCACCGCGGCCCTGGCCGGTGCTGGAGACCAGGGTATGGTCCAGCGCGCAGTATCGCGCCACAGACCAATCGGCCAGCGCCGGGTGGCCCCCCCCCCCCCGCAGCACGGTGGCGAAGCGATCCCGGTAGAGTGCCGCCCGCCGCAGGCTGGGTGCAGCGCCTGGCCGGCCACCGATCAGGCCAGGTCCAGCCGACCGCGTTGCAGCGCCTCCTGCGTGTCGGCGCCATAGGGTTGCACGCGCAGCAGCGACAGCAAGGGCGGCAGCAGGACAGCGTCTGATGGTCGGTCATGGCCAGCGTCATCGCGGTGGAAAGCTGCGCGGGGTCGAAGGGGCGGTCGGCGATCAGCCCGGCGGCGGTTGCCCGCGCGCTTCTGGCCGCAGGCCAACCCGTTCGCGCACTGTTGCGCGACCCCTCGCGCCTGCCCGGCTGGGCCGCCGGCGCGGAGGCCTTCGCCGCCGAACTGACCGATGCGGCGGTGCTGACCCGCGCCTTCGCCGGCGCCAAAGCAGCCTATATCCTGGTACCGAGCAACCCGCAGGTGGCGGAACCGATGCGCCCATATGGGGATGCGGCGCTGGCGGTGCGCGAGGCCGCGCTCGCCGCGGGCCTGCCGAGCCAGGCGTCCACGCCCTTCGCCGATACGCTGGCCGCCTGGGCTATTCCAGCCTGAGGCCGCGGGCGCGGATGAAGTCGCCCCAGATCTGGCTGTCGCGTTCGAGGCGCGCGCGGATATCCGCGGCACTGCCGATCAGCGCCTCCAGATCCTGGGCGGCGAGCCGCTGCTGCATGGTGGCGTCGGTCAGCGTGGCGCGGATGGCGGCGTTGATGCGGGTGACCGGGGCTTCGGGCATGCCGGCAGGCCCGACGAGGGCGAACCAGCCGGGGATGATCGGGCCTGCCACGCCGGCTTCGGCCTGGGTGGGCACATCGGGCAGCACGGGGGTGCGGGCTTCGCGCACCACCGCCAGCGGCACCACCTGGCCCGCGCGGATCAGCGGCAGGGCAATGCCCAGCACGCTGACCATCGCCTCCACCTGGCCTGCCACCACCGCCTGCATGGCCTGCGGGCTGCCGGCGAAGGGCACATGCGTCAGCCGCACGCCGGCGCGGTCGGCCAGCATTTCCATGGCCAGATGCGTGGTGTTGGCAATGCCTGCCGAGGAGAAGTTCAGCCGCTCGGGCTGCGCGCGCGCGCGTTCGACCAGTTCGCGCAAGGTGGTGATGCCCGACTGCCGGCTGGCGATGGCGACGAAGGCGGTGTTGGTCACCGGCGCGATATAGGTGAAGTCGCGCAGCGGGTCATAGGGCAGCGCGCGATACAGATGCTGGTTGAACGCCACCATCGAGACACCGGCCAGCATCACCGTCTGCCCATCGGGGCGCGCGGCCATCAGCTGTGCTGCGGCCAGCGCGCCATTGGCGCCCGGCCGGTTGTCCACCACCACCGGATGGCCCAGTTCGCGTCCCATGATCTCGGCCATCTGGCGCATCAGCACATCGCCCGAGGAGCCGGCATTCTGCGGCAGGATCACGCGGATGGGGCCGCCGGGGGCCCAGGCTTGCGCATTGGCCAGCGCGGGGATGGCCAGCCAGGGCAAGCTGCGACGCGCAATGGTCATGATGTGTCCTCCTGGCCGCATGGAAGCGCAGCGCGGAGCCCAAGGCCAGCCCGGCTTCACCCCGCCGCGCGCCACGGCAGCCGCAGCACTGAGGCGCCATCGCCGCACAGCACCGAAATCACCGGTGGCCGGCCATGCGGATATTGCCCGATATGGTCGGCATCCGTGCCGCTGACCGACAGCCGCAACCGGCTGCCGGCGGCGAAGACCCAGCCCGTGGGCAGCAGCGGAATGCGGATATTGTCGGCCAGGCCCGGCGCCATCGGCCGCGCCGCATCGCGGGAGAAACTGCGCCACGGCCAGGTGCACACATAGTCCTGCGGGTGCGGCGCTTCGGCGCGGTGCAGCAGCCGCAGCAGCCCTTCGGTCACGTAGCGGACGGTGCCGTCCGCCTCTACCTCCGACAGGTACAGCAGCACCGAGGCATCGGGTTCCGAACAGGCGATGCGCAGCTCCGCGATCGCGTGTCCGGTCAGTTCCATCGCGCGCTCCAGCGGTGCGCTGGTCCAGCTGGTGAGCGCGGCTTCGCGGGCCTGCCAATCGGTGTGGTAGTTGCGCGCATCGATCGCCGCGATGCGTTCATAGCGGGTGGCGTTGCCCGCGCCCCAGCGCGGATCGGTCCGATGCGCGAGGCGGCCCGGCGCATCATCAAACGCCCCGCCGGCGCCCAGTTTCAGCGCGGCCGCATCGCCATGCGGTGGCCATTGCGTCGCGGCCTGCCAGCTTTCGGCATGCTGGTGAAACAGATGGATCGGCGCTTCGTCGCGCAACCCGGTGCGCTGATCCATCAGGTATTCGTCGAAGAAGCGCGTCAGTTCCGCCAGCAGCGGGAATTCCGGCGTCTGCGCCGCGCGCCAGGGCGAGACATTCACCCGCGCGCCGTGATCCCAAGGCCCGATCAGCAAGTGCCGCGGATTGCCCGCCATGGTCAGGTAGCGCGCGATGGCGGAATTGGCGTAGCCCGCGCCATCCATCCAGCCGGAGACCGCATAGACCGCGACATCGGGGCGCACGCCATGCCGATAATGCATGGGGCTGATATTGGCGGCGGTGAAGCCGTGGTCGTAAGGCAGCGCTTCATCGCGGAACACGAAGCCGCCGATGAAGGCGGGCTGGCGCACATTGCCGGCATGTTCGGCGATCGCGGCGCGCAGTAGCGTGCCACCCGCGTCGTCATCGACAGGTGCGGGGCCGGCCAGGCGCGGGTCGGAGAAATACGGCACCTTTCGCAGCATCTCGCGCTGGTCCTGGTCCATCGCGACCATCAGGTCATCGTAGATCTGCGCCAGCGCTGACAGCAGCACGCCGCCCGGCCAGTAATGGTCCGCCCAGGTGTCCCATACGGCGAAGAGGGGGGCGATGGCGCGCACCGCCGGGTGCCCGGTGCTGGCCAGAAAATCGCTGGCCGCTCCCGGGTATGAAATGCCCGTCGCGCCGATGCGCCCGTTCGACCAGCCCTGCGCCACGATCCAGTCGGCGATGTGCCGGCTGTCATCGCGTTCGCGGGGCGAGCGGAAACTGTCGCGCGTGCCGAAGCTGGCACCCGTGCCGCGGGCATCCACGACCACCAGCGCATAGCCGCGCGGCACGAAGGCGTCGCGGAACTTGGCAGCGTTCGGGCTGGCCTCCGCGCCCGGCGCGGTGGTCGCGAAGCGGCGGTAATAGGGGGTGTGGATCAGGATGGCCGGCAGCGGGCCGGCGGCGCCTTCGGGCTGCCAGACATCCACGGCCAGGCGCACGCCATCGGGCATGGCGAGATAGCGCGAAAGCTGCGGCCGGGCGGGCACGGCGAAGGGGGCGGCGCGGCTGGCCCAATATTGGCTTGGAGGGACGCGCCAGGCGCCGCCGCTGTCATCGGAATCAGGCATGAGCGGAGCCTGACCGCGCCCGCCCGCGCCGTCAAACTACTCGCCGGCCACGGCCATGCGCGGGCGCGTGGCCTCGGCCAGCGGGGTCGGCAGCACCTGGTTGACCGCGCCCAGCAGGGCCAGGCGCGCGCTGTGCACCTGCGCCGGCGTGCCGTTGCGGCAGGCCTGCTGCAGGCTGCGGGCGGTGATGGCCACGCTGTCGCTGCCGGCAGCCTCGGCCGCGCGGGCCAGGGCGGCGGCAAGGCGGGCCAGGGATGCCGCGTCCGACGCGCGCATCAGCTGCACCACAGCCTCGCGCAGATGTGGCAGCAGGTCGCCCGAGACGTTGACCGCACGCCCGGGCAGGGAGGCGATGATGGCGGCCGGGGCCGCGGGCCGGGCCGCGCGGGAGTGGGTCGCGAGTGTGGCCAGCAGCAGCTCGGCATTGAAGGGCTTGGGCATGATGTCGTTGAACCCAGCCTCCTGGGCTGCCGTCTGCACGCCTGCGGTGATGTCCGCGGTCAGCGCGATGAGCGGCAGTTGGCCCGCGGCACCGGGTAGGGCGCGGATGGCGCGCGCGGCGCCGAAGCCGTCCATCACCGGCATGCGGATATCGAGCACGGCCACGTCATATTGGTTGCGGGTGGCCAGGCCTACCGCCTCAAGCCCATCGGCCACGATGTCGCAGACATGGCCGCCGCCTTCCAGCACCGCGCGGAGCAGCGCCTGGTTGGCGACCACATCCTCCGCCACCAGGATGCGCAGGCCGCCGGCAGGCTGCGCCACCGCCTTGGCGGCCAACGGCTTGTTGGCCACCGGCTGCGGCCGCGCTGCCTGGCCGCAGGCTGCGAAGGGGATGCGGACGGTGAAGCGGCTGCCCTGGGCCGGATGGCTCTCGGCGCGGATGGTGCCGCCCATGGCCAGCACCAGGCGCTGGCAAATGGCCAGGCCCAGCCCCGAGCCGCCATGCTCGCGCGCGGTGGAGGCCTTCTCCTGGCGGAAGCGTTCGAAGACGCGGTTCAGCTTGTCATGCGCGATGCCGATGCCGGTATCGGCCACCGCCACCACCACCGCGATCCGGCCATCAGGCAGCGTCTCGGCCGCGGCTTCCAGGCGCACCTCGCCCACGCGGGTGAACTTGATGGCGTTGGAGAGCAGGTTGTTCACGATCTGCCGCAGCCGCAGCGGGTCGCCATTGACCTGCATGGGCAGGGCGGGGTGCAGCACGGCATGCAGGCCGAGGCCCTTCTTTTCGGCCACCGGGCGCATCAGGTTCAGGCAGTCCGTCAGCGTGGCCGGCAGGTCGAAGGGGATGGTCTCGAGCTCGACGGCACCTTCCTCGATGCGCGAGAGGTCGAGCACCTCGCCCACCAGGGAGAGCAGGGCCTGGCCGGCGCGGCGCTGCTGCTCCACCCATTGCCGCTGCTGCGGGTTGAGCGCGGAGGAGGCGAGCAGGTCGGTGAAGCCGATGATGCCGGTGAGCGGCGTGCGCAGCTCGTGGCTCATCGTCGTCAGGAAGTCGGATTTGCGGCGGTCATTCTCGGCCGCGCGCGCGGCTTCGGCCGAAAGCCGCAGGGCTTCGGCGTCGGCCATGCGGTTGGTGCGGCGCAGCATCCACCAGCCCAGCAGCAGCGCGGTGCCCAGCGCCCAGACACCGCCCAGCGCCAGCGCCAGGCGCAGCGGCCAGAGCGGCGCCTGCGCGACATCGGGTGGCACCGAGACGCCGACATTCCATTGCAGCCCGCCGCCCACCGGCACCACGCCGGTCAGCGCGCGGTCACCGCTGGCCAGCGCAATGTGTTCGATGGTGAAGCCGGCAGAGGTGGCCAGCCGCATGAAATCACTGCCCGCCGGCGCGCCCAGGCGCTGGGCGCCGGCATGGGTGCGAGCGACGACGTTGAATTGCGCATCGGTCACGGTGACCAGCCAGCCTTGCGGCAGGCGGCCGGATTGCGCGAAGCCCGCAAAGCCCGAGAGCGGCAGGATGGCGGCGATGCTGCCGCGGATCTGGCCTTCGCGCATCACGGCCGCGCGCAGCGCCACCTGGTCGCCGCGCAGCGCGCCAACGGCGCGGCGGCCGCCATTGATCACGCGCTGGAAGGTGGCGGCATCGGCGATCGGCGGCAGGGTTTCCTGGGCCGAGAGGCGCAGGTCGATCAGGTCGCGCTCGCGGTCGGACAGCGTGATGGTCAGCCATTCTGGCTTGAGGCGCAGCAGGCGGCCAGCCTCGGTGCGGAAGGCCTCCATGTCGCCACGATCGAGCGCGGTGGAGCCGGCGAGGCCCTCGAGCAGGTCCAGCCCCTCCTCCAGCTCGCCCTGGACGGCGGCGGCGATGGAATGGGCGGCGTCGCGAATGCGGCCCGATTGGTCCTCGCTTTGCAGCGAGCGGATGAGCAGCAGCAGCACAACGGCATAGATCGCAAGTGGCAGCAGCACGAGGGCTGGCCACGCGCCGCTCAGGCGCAGGCGTGGCGGTGCGGGCAGGCTTGCCTGGGTGCCAGGGCCGGGCACGCGCAGCGGGGGGCTGGGCGTGCGTGGGGAGACGTCGTCGCGCACGGTTCTCTGGTGCCTTGCAAAAACCAACTTATCCCCACCACCAACACGTTAATGGGGAAAACCGAGGAGATCAATACAACTTTAACGAGTGCTCATTTTTGAAGCATGACCTACAACTTTCTGTACGTATCGCCACAACGCATCGCGGCGCCGCGATGAGCAAGTGAATTTTCTTGTTTTCACGTGTTGTTGACGGAGATCGCCATGATGTGTGCAGGCCGGCATGCAACGCCGGGGTCATTCCTGTGTGCTTGAGGCATGTTCGCAAGACTATCATGAATAAGAATTGTATCACTAATGCGCGAGCGATCGGGTCCGATTCAAGCAGCGATACTGTGAAGCGGGCGATGCACCGCGCATGTTCGGCGCTGTTGTTGGATGGCAGGCTTCGGCGTGGCGTTGGCGCGGATGGACGGCAGTGCCTGGCTGGGCGCTGCCTGGGGGGGGCTACCAGGTCACTTCGGGCGGCAGGGACATCAGGATGGCCTCGGTGTTGCCGCCGGTCTTCAGGCCAAAGGTGGTGCCGCGGTCATAGAGAAGGTTGAACTCCACATAGCGGCCGCGGCGCATCAACTGGTGCTCGCGCTCAGCCTCGGTCCAGGGCTCGTGCATGCGGCGGCGAACCACGGGAGCGTAGCCGGCGAGGAAGGCATCGCCCACATCGCGGGTGAAGGCAAAGTCGTTCTCTATACCCCTGCCCGGCGTGCGGTCGCCCAACCAGTCATAGAAGATGCCGCCCAGGCCGCGCGGTTCATTGCGGTGTGGCAGGAAAAAGTATTCCTCGCACCATTGCTTGAAGCGCGGGTAGTAGGTCGGGTCGTGCCTGTCACAGGCGGCCTGGTAGGCAGCGTGGAATGTCGCGGCGTCCTCCAGGCTGTGTGGGGCGGCGTGGTCCATGGGCGTGATGTCGCCGCCGCCGCCAAACCAGGCATTGCGCGTCACTATGAAGCGCGTGTTCATGTGCACCGCCGGCACGCGCGGGTTGCGCATATGCGCCACCAGTGAGATGCCGGTGGCGAGGAAGCGTGGGTCTTCGTCGGCTCCGGGAATCTGTTTGCGGAATTCGGGGGAGAATTCGCCCCAGACGGTGGAGCAGTTCACGCCCACCTTCTCGAACACCCGGCCGCGCATGACGGACATGACACCCCCGCCGCCGCCATTGCGTTCCCAGGCGCGGCGGGCAAATCGGCCGGCGGGCAGGGCGGTGTGCGGGCCTTCGCGCAGTTCGTCCTCGATGGCTTCGAATTCGGCGCAGATCCGGTCGCGCAGGCTTTCGAACCAGGCGCGGGCGGGCGCGATCATGGGATGTTCGGGCGGGGCTGACATCAGGCGTTTCTTGTCCTTCCTCGGTGACGGCGCGGGGCTTGCATGAAATTCCGCGCATGACGCATGCGCCGGTGGTCCGGGGCGGTTGTCACATCGCAGATAGTGCCTTTATACGCTGCCGAGAGCGAGGGTTGCGGCAGTAGGCATGGGTTATTCGTGCCTGTTTTCGCGCTTTCGCAAGCTTTTGTGGCGCAATGCGCGCCTGATTGACCCGGCGCGGCAGCGCCCAGATTTGGATATAGGACAGGTCCATGGCCGAAACCGCCAATGCAGCCACCGGTACCAAGCGCGATTTCCTGACGCTGAGCGCAACCGCCTTCGCGGCCGTTGGCGTCGGCGCTATCGCCTGGCCGTTCATCCACAGCATGAACCCCGCGCGGGACGTGCTGGCCCTGGCCAGCACCGAGGTGGACCTGGCGCCCATCCAGGCCGGCATGGCGGTGACCGTGATGTGGCGCGGCAAGCCGGTCTTTGTGCGCCACCGCACGCCTGAGGAAATCGCGACCGCCCGCGCCGTGCCTTTGACCGAACTGAAGGACCCCGCGCGCGACGAGGCCCGCGTGCAGCGGCCGCAATGGCTGGTGATGGTGGGCGTGTGCACGCATTTGGGCTGCGTGCCGCTGGGCCAGAAGCCGACCGACGCGAAGGGCGAGTATAATGGTTGGTTCTGCCCCTGCCATGGCAGCCACTACGACACTTCCGGTCGTATCCGCAAAGGCCCGGCACCGGCCAATCTGGAAGTGCCGACCTACACCTTTATGACCGACAGCAAGATCCGCGTGGGTTGATGCATTCGGGTATGGTCCTGAATCGCAGTCACATCCGCAAAACCTGAGGGACAATCGCACCATGGCGATCGGCCTGCACAAGAGCGACATCAAGAACCCGGTGATCCGCTGGGTGGATGAGCGTCTTCCCGTCTTCACCATGCTGAACAAGGAGTACGGGACTTTCCCGACTCCCCGGAATTTCAACTATTTCTGGAATTTCGGCGCACTGGCCATGATCAACCTGATGATCATGATCGCCACCGGCATCTTCCTGGCGATGAACTACACGCCGCACACCGCCTACGCCTTCGACAGCGTCGAACGCATCATGCGTGACGTGAACTACGGCTGGTTGATCCGCTATGTTCACATGAACGGCGCCTCGATGTTCTTCATCGTGGTCTATATCCACATCTTCCGCGGCCTGTATTACGGCTCCTACAAGGCGCCGCGCGAGCTGCTGTGGATGCTGGGCGTGGTGATCTTCCTGCTGATGATGGCCACCGCCTTCATGGGCTATGTGCTTCCCTGGGGCCAGATGTCCTTCTGGGGTGCCACCGTCATCACCAACCTGTTCAGTGCCTTCCCCGTGGTCGGCCAGCATATCGTGACGCTGCTCTGGGGCGGATTCTCGGTGGATAACGCCACGCTGAACCGCTTCTTCAGCCTGCACTATCTGCTGCCCTTCGTGATCGTGGGCGTGGTCTTCCTGCATGTCGCCGCCCTGCACATCACGGGTTCCAAC
>JAPLOK010000029.1 GCA_026400775.1 Alphaproteobacteria bacterium
AGGTGATCCAGGCCCGAGCCGAAGAATTCGACGAACTTGCCCACCACGCCCTTCTTGCGCAGCATCTGGGTCACCGTCAGCACCAGGTCGGTCGCGGTGACACCTTCGCGCACCTGGCCCACCAGCTTGAAGCCGATGACATCGGGGATCAGCATGGCGATCGGCTGGCCCAGCATGGCCGCTTCCGCTTCGATGCCGCCCACGCCCCAGCCCAGCACGCCCAGGCCATTGACCATGGTGGTGTGGCTGTCGGTGCCGTAGCAGCTATCCGGGTAGGCATAGGTGTCGCCGGCGTCGTCCATGGTCCAGACGACTTGCGCCAGGTATTCCAGGTTCACCTGGTGGCAGATGCCGGTGCCCGGCGGCACGACGCGGAAGTTGGAGAAGGCCGACTGGCCCCAGCGCAGGAACTCATAGCGTTCGCCATTGCGCTCGAACTCGATATCCACGTTCTTCTGCAGCGAATCGGCGGTGCCCGAGACATCGACCATCACCGAGTGATCGATGACCAGATCGACCGGCACCAGCGGGTTCACGCGGCCGGCGTCACCGCCCAGCGTGTTCAGCGCATCGCGCATCGCGGCCAGGTCCACCACCGCGGGCACGCCCGTGAAGTCCTGCAGCAGGATGCGCGCGGGGCGGAAGGGCACTTCCTTCGTGCTGCGGCCGTCCCGGACCCATTCGGCGACGGCCTTGGCATCGGCCACCGAATAGCTGCGGCCATCCTCGAAGCGCAGGATGTTCTCCAGCAGCACCTTGAGGCTGAAGGGCAGGCGCGTCACATCGCCGATCTGCGCCGCCGCCTTGGGGATGGAGAAATAATGGTAGCTCTTGCCATCCACATTCAGGGTGGATTTGGTGCCAAGGCTGTCGTGGCCGATCATGCGCATTGTTCTGCTGCCTCCGTCTCAACGTGAGCGCGTTAAAGCATGGCGGCCAGTGGTGGTCCATGCGGCGGGCCGGCCGCGGATGCGATGCTGCCCCGCCGCCCACAGGCCGCGCCATGCACCGCGCCGCGCTCGAGGTCGCGCGCGAGCGCTTCGCTGCCCATTGGCGCTGGAGCATACTGAATTCACATGCGTTCGCGCAGCATGCTCCAGCCATGCATTGAGCGCTGGATCGAACGTTTTCGGCGATTCCCACTCAAGGCATCCCGCTCCCAGTGCCCCGATTCAGAACTTCACTGGACCAACGAACGTCTGAACCGACGCCTTAGCGTCGGAAGCGCAGATAGCTCAGCCCATCGCCGATGAAGGCCAGGATCGCCTCGGCGCTGGGCATGGCGACGACGCCTGAAGGGTGCACCACCTCCAGCGCGAAGCCATCGCCCTGCATCTGGCGCAGGAATTCCAGCGGCCCCTGTGGCAGCGGCATGGTGGTGTAGAATTCCAGGATGATGGCAAGCTTGGGTGAGCGCGCGATCAGGCCCCGCGCGCCGGCCAGGACCAGCGGCTCGGCGCCCTCGGCGTCGATCTTCAGCACATGCAGTTCCGGCACATCGGCCATGACCGAATCGAGCGTGAGCATCGGCACATCGTGGCACTGCTCGGTGTCCTGCGCCGGGCGGGCCATGGTGGCGCCGCCGGGGAATTGCGGGTCCACGACCAACCTCGCCTTGCCGGGTTCAGCGCCCGCCGCGGCCTGATGCAAGGTCACGACTCGGTCGAGGCCGTTGAGCGCGATCGAGCGGCGCAGCAGCGAGGCCGCGCGCGGATTAGGCTCGAAGGCATGCAGCCGGCCGGTTTGGCCGATGCGCGCGGCGCCCAGCAGCGTGTAGTAGCCCATTTGCGCGCCGACATCGCAGAAGGCCATGCCGGGCTGCAGCAGCGGCATCATCGCGCTCTCGACCCAGTTCTCCCACTGGCCGCTCAGCAGCAGATGGGCGCTGACCGACATGTCCCGCGTATCGACCAGGATGGGCTGCATGCTGTGCAGGCGGGTCAGTGCCTCGCCATCGCCCAGATAGGTGGGCGCGCCGCGCGCCAATTGGCGCTCCATCGCCGCCAGCCGCGCTTCCAGCGCGGCGATCCGCTCCTCGCTCATGCCAGGGCGCGCGCCAGGAAGTCCAGCGTGCGCTGCAGTGCCAGCGCGGCATCCGCGGGCGAGAAACTGCCCCTTTCGTCGCAGCCGAAGCCATGGCCGGCGCCGGCATAAACATGCAGTTCCACGCCGGGCTGCGCGCTTCGGATCGCCTGCACATCGGCCATCGGGATGGAGGCATCGGTCTCACCAAAATGCATCTGCACCGGGCAGTTAGGCGTTTCGTCACGCGCCGCGGCGATGCCGCCGCCATACCAGGCGCTGGCCGCTCCGAAGGCCTTGCTGCGGGTCGCGCCATGCCAGGCCACGGTGCCGCCCCAGCAATAGCCCACGATGCCGCGGCCCATGCCGGCCGGCAGGGCCGCGGCCGCCGCCAGCACGTCCAGCAGGGTCTTGTGCGCGTCGATCGGCGCGCGCAATTCGCGCCCGCGCGCCACATCGGGCGACTGATAGCCCAGCGCCACGCCGCGCTCCACCCGGTCGAACAGGGCGGGTACGATCACGCGGTAGCCGGCGGCGGCGAAGCGGTCGGCCACGTTGCGCATATGGCTGTTCACGCCGAAGATTTCCTGCGCCACCACCAACCCGCGCGGGGCATTGGCGGCCCCGGTGACATAGGCAGCCAGCACATGGCCGTCGGCGGCGGTGATCTCGATATCGGGCATGGAGGCTTTCCCTTGAATGGACCTATCCTGGCCGCATGGCACGGATCGTCAACCTGAACCAAGCCCGCAAGGCGCGGGACAAGACAGCGCGCGAGGCGCAGGCGGCGGCCAACCGCGTGGCGCATGGCCGCAGCAAGGCGGAGAAGCAGGCCGACCGTGCCGCCGCCGAACGGCGGGCGCGGCTGCTCGATGGCGTGAAGCGCGAACCGTAATCCAAATGTCATCGCCGAGCGGCATGGTTTCGACTATTCTTGAAATATGGACACCGATGACGCCGCCGCCGCCTTCGCCGCCCTGGGCCAGCCCACCAGGCTCGCCTTGCTGCGGCTGCTGCTGGGCGCGGGGCCGGGGGGGCTGAACGCCGGTGAGATCGCCTTCCGGCTGCACCTGGCCCCCTCCTCGCTCTCCTTCCATCTGCGCGCGCTGGAACAGGTGGGGCTGGTCGCGGCCACGCGGCATGGGCGCTACCTCGCCTATGCCGCGCAACTCGCACCGCTGCGCGCCCTGCTGGGCTTCGTGGCCGATGCCTGCTGCGCGGGCCGGCCGGAACTCTGTGGCGACATCGCCAGGCTGATCCCGGAGGAAACAGGCATGAAGACCTTCAATGTGCTCTTTCTGTGCACGCGCAATTCGGCGCGTTCCATCATGGCCGAAGCCATCCTGGACCGCATCGGCCGGCCACATTTCGAGGGCCATTCGGCCGGCTCCGACCCCTCGCCCGAAGGGCCGTTACCGGCGGTGCTGGAGAAGCTGCGCGCGCTCGGCCATGACACCTCGGAGCTGCATTCGAAAAGCTGGCACGCCTTCGCCGGCCCCGGTGCGCAGAAAGTCGATTTCGTCATAGCACTCTGCGACACGCTCAACGGGCAGACCTGCCCCGATTTCGGCGACACCGTCATCACCGCCGCCTGGCCGCTGCCCGATCCTTCGAAGTTCACTGGCACCGAGGCCGAACGCGCGGCGCTGCTGAACGAACTCTATGCCTCGCTGCGCCGGCGGCTGGAGATCTTCATCAGCCTGCCGGTCACCACGCTGGACCGCATGGCGCTGCAGCGCCGCGTGGAGGAACTGGCCGACCCGAAGGTGATGGGCTGATGCGCGTCGGCATCAATGGCATGGGGCGCATCGGGCGGCTCGCGCTGCGCGCGGCGATGGGTGCCGCGCATCGGCCGGATGACGACCCGCGCGCCGCGAACCGGCTGGATGTGGTGCATGTGAACGAAGTGAAAGGCGGGGCCGCGGCCTGCGCGCATCTGCTGGAATTCGACAGCGTGCAGGGCCGCTGGCGCGCACCGATCAGCGCCGAGGATGGCGCCGTGCGGATCGGCGCCAGGCGCATCGGCTTTTCCGAACACGCCACTCCAGCGGCGATTCCCTGGGGTGATCTGGGTGTGGAGCTGGTGCTGGAATGCACCGGCAAATTCCTCTCGCCGGAGGTGATCGCCGGCCATCTGGAGCGCGGCGCCAAGCGCGTGATCGTGGCCGCACCCGTGAAGTTCGACAGCGTGCTGAACATCGTCGTCGGCGTGAATCACGGGCTGTATGATCCGGCGCGGCACCCGATCGTGACCGCGGCCTCCTGCACCACGAATTGCCTGGCCCCGGTGGTGAAGGTGGTGCATGAGGCGATCGGCATCCGGCACGGCCAGATCACCACCATCCATGACCCGACCAACACCAATGTCGTGGTCGATGCACCACACACGGATCTGCGCCGCGCACGCTCGGCCATGCTGTCCTTGCAGCCCACCACCACCGGTAGTGCGACCGCCATCGCGCTGATCTACCCGGAGCTGAAGGGCAAGCTGAATGGGCATGCGGTGCGCGCGCCGGTGCTCAATGCCTCGCTGACCGATTGCGTGTTCGAACTGAAGCGCGAGACGACGGCGGCCGAGGTGAATGCGCTCTTCGCCGCCGCCGCCGCCGGGCCGCTGGCCGGCATCCTGGGCTATGAGGAACGCCCGCTGGTCAGCGCCGATTACGCGCGCGACACGCGCAGCTCCATCATCGATGCGCCCAGCACCATGGTGACCGACGGCACGCTGCTGAAGGTCTACGCCTGGTACGACAACGAGATGGGCTATGCCTGCCGCATGGTCGATCTGGCCTGCCACATGGAAAGCCTCGGCCTGTGAGGAACTACGCCATCGTCACCGCGGCCTATTGGGGCTTCACGCTGACCGATGGCGCCTTGCGCATGCTGGTGCTGCTGCATTTCTTCCGGCTTGGCTATTCGCCTTTCACCCTGGCCTTCCTGTTCCTGCTGTATGAGGCGGCCGGCATTGTCGCCAACCTGATCGGCGGTTGGCTGGCCACGCGCTTCGGCATCCAGCGCATGCTGGCGGTGGGGTTGTCGGCACAGATCCTGGGCTTTTTGTTGCTCTCCGCGCTGTCGCCGGAATGGGGGGCAGCCGTCGCGGTCGCCTGGGTGGTGTTGGCGCAGGGCATTTGCGGGGTCGCGAAGGACCTGACCAAGACCGCTTCCAAATCCGCCATCAAGTTCACCGCCGCCGAAGCATCGGGACCATTATTCCGCTGGGTCGCCTTCTTCACCGGCAGCAAGAACGCGATGAAGGGCGCGGGCTTCTTCCTGGGCGGGTTGCTGCTGGAAACGCTCGGCTTCCAGGGCGCGCTATGGCTGATGGCGGGCGCGCTGGCGTTGATCCTGGTGGGCGTCGTGTTCTCGCTGCCCAGCATGCTCGGCCGGGCCAAGGCCTCACGCACCGCCCGCGAGTTCCTGGGCAAGAATCGCGGCGTGAACCTGCTGGCCGCCGCGCGCATCTTCCTCTTCGGCGCGCGCGATGTGTGGTTCGTGGTCGGCCTGCCCGTGTTCCTCTATGCCAATGGCTGGAGCTTCACCGCGGTCGGCGCCTTCCTGGCCGTCTGGACCATCGGCTATGGCGTGGTGCAGGCCGCCGCACCTTCCATCATCCGCCGTAGCGATGACGGGCTCTCCACCGAGGTCCCGGCCGCGCGCAGTTGGTCCATTGCGCTGACCACGGTGCCATTGGCGCTGGCCCTGCCCATGCTGGCGGGCGTGCCCGGTGCGGCCTGGTATGTGCCGCTGGGCCTCTGCCTGTTCGGCTTCGCCTTCGCGGTGAATTCCTCCGTCCATTCCTATCTGGTGCTGGCCTATGCGGGCAGCGAGAAGGCGGCCGAGGATGTGGGCTTCTACTACGCCGCCAATGCGGTGGGGCGCTTCGCCGGCACGCTGCTCTCGGGCGCGCTCTATGTGCTGGGCGGGCTGCCGGCCTGCCTGCTGGGCGCGGCGCTGATGCTGGCGCTGTGCGCCGTGATCACGCTGGCGCTGCCAGACCGCGCGGCATCACTCGCGCGGCAATAGCGCCGCGATGCGTTCCAACGACTCACCGCGCAGCCCATGCGCGTCCAA
>JAPLOK010000259.1 GCA_026400775.1 Alphaproteobacteria bacterium
ACTCTCGGGCATGGCGACCCTCCCTATGCAATGCGTGGGCTTGCGCGTAATCCGACCGGCGCCGGAGGACAATGCCATGACCGTGATGCGCCGCAGCCTTTTGCTATCCGCCCTCGCCACGCCCGCGCTGGCGCAGGCGCGTTGGCCGGAGCGGCAGATCCGCTTCCTGCAAGGCTTCGCCCCCGGTGGCACGACGGACATCGTGGCGCGCATCATCGCGCCCGTGTTGCAAGCCTCGCTGGGCCAGCCGGTGGTGGTGGAAAACCGCCCCGGCGCGGGCTCCATGCTGGCCGCCGAGACACTGGCCCGTGCGACGGACGGCCACACGCTCATGCTCATCAACAACGGCTTCGCGGTCTCCTCGGCGCTCTACCAGCGCCTGGCCTTCAACCCGAGGGAGGACATCGTGCCGTTGCACATGGTCGCCTCCATCGGCCTGGTGTTGCTGGTCGCCAACACCCCCGACGCGCCGCGGACATTGGCCGAATTCATCTCCCGGGCCCGTGCGCGGCCCGGCGAGTTGAACCTCGCCACCGTCGGCGTCGGCTCCACCCAGCATTTCGTGGGTGAGGCGGTGCAGGCCGCCGGCGCCTTCCGCCTGACGCATGTGCCCTATCGCGGCACGCCGGCGGCGCTGATCGCGCTGCGCAATGGGGAGGTGCAGGCGCTCTCCGAGACCGCATCGGCTGTGATCGGCCAGATCCGCGGCGGCGTGGTGCGGGCGCTGGCCATCACCTCCGCGCGGCGTTCGGCGCTGCTGCCTGATGTGCCGACAGTGGCCGAATCACTGTCCACGAATTTCGAAATCGAGACCTGGTTCGCACTCGCCGCCCCCGCGCGGCCAAGTGCCCTAATGCAGGAGCGCCTTGCCGCCGCCATGGCCGATGTGGCCGCCAGCATCGAAGCGCGCGAGCGTCTGCAGACCCTGGGCCTCGTCCCGCGTGAGCCGGGCACGCCCGCCACCACCCGCACCGCCGTCCACGCCGAGATCGCGCGTTGGGCGGAGGTGATCGAACGCACCAACATGGAAAGACCCGCATGACCGACCGCACCGCGCCCACCGCCCACCCAATCAGCGCCATCATGGCGGAGCGCTGGAGCCCGCGCGCCTTCGACGAAGCCCGCGCCGTCTCCGAGGCCGAGCTGGCATCGCTGCTCGAAGCCGCGCGCTGGGCTGCGAGCTGCTTCAACGAGCAGCCCTGGGTGTTCTGTGTCGCGCGCCGGGATGCCAACCCGGCGGAATTCGCCACGCTGCTCTCCTGCCTGTCGGAGAACAACCAGGGCTGGGCCACGCGCGCCGGCGCGCTGGTCTTCGGCCTGGCCCGGCAATCCTTCGCGGCCAATGGCAACGCGAACGTGATGGCGAATTACGACCTTGGCCAGGCGGTCGCGCAGCTGGCGCTGCAAGCCACCGCGATGGGCCTGGTCACGCATCAGATGCGCGGCTTCGATGTCGAGAAGTCCCGCGTCGCGCTGAACGTGCCGGCCGGGACCGAGCCCATGGTCGCCATCGCCATCGGCCACCGCGCCGAGGCCTCGATTCTCCCCGAGGCGCTGGCCGCGCGCGAAGTGGCCCCCCGCGCGCGCAAGCCGCCGGCGGAATTCGTACGCCTGGGCGGGTTCTGAGCGGTCGCGGGCTTGTGGTTGCACAAGCCCGCGGCATCAGCCTTCCTTCATCCACGGATTGCAACATGCCCGCCCCTTGCCCAGGCCGCGCGGCGATGCTGAAGCTCGGCCCGAACCGGAGATTCGCCCATGGATGACGCCCCGCGCTTCCCCACCCGCCCTGATTCCGACCCGACCTCGATGGCCGGCGCCATCCTGTGCAAGCTGGTCTTCGAGATGGGCAAGTCGCAAGCGGGCGCCCAGCGGCGGGACTGGTTCATGGCCACGGCCTTGGCGGTGCGCGACCAGATCGTGCTGCCCTGGCTGCAAGGCACGCGCAGCGCCTACGCGCAGGGCCAGAAGCAGGTCTATTACCTGTCGCTGGAATTCCTGATCGGCCGGCTGCTGCGCGATTGCATCAGCAACATGCAGCTGATGCCCGAGGTGCAGGAAGCCCTGCAGAAGCTCGGCGTGGAGCTGGAGGATGCGCGCATGGCCGAGCCTGATGCCGCTCTGGGCAATGGTGGCCTCGGGCGGCTTGCGGCCTGCTTCATGGAGAGCATGTCGAGCCTGGGCATCCCCGCCTTCGGCTATGGCATCCGCTATGATCACGGCCTGTTCCGCCAGCAGATACACCAGGGCTGGCAGCATGAAGCGCCCGAGGATTGGCTGACCTTCGGCAACCCCTGGGAATTCGCCCGCCCCGAGATCACCTACGAGATCGGCTTCAACGGCCATGTCGATGTGGAGGATGGGCCCGATGGCCCCCGCCAGGTCTGGAAACCTTCGGAGACCATCCAGGCGGTGGCGTATGACACCCCCATCGTCGGCTGGCGCGGCAGGCATGTGAACACGCTGCGGTTGTGGTCGGCCCGTGCCTCGGACCCGCTGTCTTTGCAGGCCTTCAACCGCGGTGACCATGTGGAGGCGTTGGCCGATCGGGTGCGCCAGGAATCCATCAGCAAGGTCCTCTATCCGGGCGATGAGACGCCTTCGGGGCAGGAGCTGCGCCTGCGGCAGGAGTGTTTCTTCGCCTCCGCCGCCCTGCAGGATCTCGTGCGTCGCCATTTGCGCGTCTATGGCGACCTGCATTCCCTGCCCGACCAGGTGGCGATCCAGCTCAATGACACGCACCCGGCCATCGCGGTGGCGGAACTGATGCGCATCTGCGTGGACCTGCACGGCATCGGCTGGGACGAAGCCTGGCGCATCACGCAAGGCTCCATCGCCTATACCAATCACACCCTGCTGCCCGAGGCGCTGGAATCCTGGCCCGTGCACCTGATGGAGCGGCTGCTGCCGCGGCATCTGCAGATCATCTACCTGATCAATGCGCGCCACTTGGATGTGGTGAAGGCGGCACATCCCGGAGATGACGCGCTGATTTCCAGCGTCTCGCTGATCGGCGAGGGTGCCGGGCGGCGCGTGCGCATGGGGCACCTGGCATTCGTCGGCTCGCACAAGGTCAATGGCGTCTCGGCACTGCATTCCGAGTTGCTGAAGCAGACGGTGTTCAGCGATTTCAACAGGCTTTTCCCTGGGCGCATCACCAACAAGACCAACGGCATCACCTTCCGCCGCTGGCTGTTCCAGGCCAATCCGGAGCTGACGAAACTGCTGGTCGACACGATCGGCCCGCGTGTGATGGATGACGCCTCTGCCCTGGAAGCGCTGCGGCCCTATGCGGATGACGCAAGCTTCCGCGCCGCCTTCGCCCAGGTGAAGGCCGGCAACAAGCGGGCGCTGGCCGCCATGGTGAAGGAGGCACTGGATATTCGCCTCAACCCGCACGCCATGTTCGATGTGCAGATCAAGCGCATCCACGAATACAAGCGGCAATTGCTGAACGTGCTGGAAGCGGTCGCGCTGTATGACGCGATGCGCGACGCACCCACGCGCGACTGGGCGCCCCGCGCCAAGATCATCGCCGGCAAGGCGGCGGCCAGCTACCACCGCGCCAAGCTGATCATTAAGCTCGCCCATGATGTGGGCCGCGTGCTGAACGCGGACCCGATGACCCGCGACAAGCTGAGCTTGGTATTCCTGCCCAACTATAATGTCAGCGCGGCCGAGGTGATCGTGCCTGCGGCAGACCTGTCGGAGCAGATCAGCACGGCGGGCATGGAGGCGTCAGGCACCGGCAACATGAAGCTCGGCCTGAACGGCGCGCTGACCATCGGCACCATGGATGGCGCCAATGTCGAAATGCATGAGCGTGTCGGCGACGACAACATCTTCATTTTCGGCAAGACCACCGAACAGGTTGCGCAGCACCGCGCCGCCGATATCCGCGGCCGCGCCGCGGCCGAGGCCAGCCCGCGCCTCATGCAGGTTCTGGAAGCCATCCGCAGCGGCGTCTTCTCGCCCGATGACCCGACGCGCTACCACGAGCTGGTCGATGACCTGCTCGACCACGACCATTTCCTGGTGCTCGCCGACTTCGATTCCTACTATGATGCGCAGCGCCGCGCCGATGCGCGCTGGCACGACCAATCGGCCTGGATGCGCTCGGCGGTGCTGAACACGGCCAATCTCGGCTGGTTCTCGTCGGACCGCACCATCGCTGAATACGCCGAGGAGATCTGGAAGGTGAAGCCCGCCACGTGAGCCAAGGCCCTGCCACCGCACAGGACGTCGCCGCCATCATCACAGGACGGCACGGCGATCCATTCGCGGTGTTGGGGCTGCATGATGGCTGGGTGCGGGCGTTCATCCCCGGCGCGGAGAGCGTGGTGGCCGTGGGCGCGGGCGCGCAACAGGCGCTGGTGCGGCGCGATGAGGCAGGGTTCTTCGAAGGACCGGCGCCGGGCGGCGCCTATCATCTGCGCGCGCGGCGCGGCGACACGGTCTGGCGGGTGGAAGACCCATACCGTTTCGGCCCCACCCTCGGCCCACTTGATGACCACCTACTGGTCGAGGGCACGCATCGCGGCCTGGCCGAGCGCTTCGGCGCGCATGCCGTGACGCATGAAGGCGTCGCCGGCTGGCGCTTCGCCGTCTGGGCGCCGCGCGCGCGTCGGGTCTCCGTGGTGGGCGATTTCAACGCCTGGGATGGCAGGCGCCACCCCATGCGCAAGCGCCTCGATTCGGGCATCTGGGAGCTGTTCATTGTCGGCCTCGCCCCCGGCCAGCCCTACAAGTACGAAGTTATGGGCGCCGATGGCGTGGTGCTGCCGCTGAAGGCCGACCCATTCGCGCGCGCCGCCGAATTGCGGCCCGGCACCGCCTCGCTGCTCGCCGCCCCCTGCACCCATGCCTGGCAGGACGCCGCCTGGATGGAAGCGCGCGCCGAAGGGCCGATGTCGGTCTATGAAGTCCACGCCACCTCCTGGAAACGCCACCCGGATGGGCGGTTCTGGAACTGGGACGAACTTGCCGCCGAGTTGATCGCGCATGCGCGCGGCATGGGCTTCACGCATATCGAATTGATGCCCGTCATGGAGCACCCGCTGGACGCTTCCTGGGGCTACCAGACCATCGGGCTATTCGCACCCACCGCGCGCCTGGGCGAACCCGCCGGCTTGAAGCGCTTCATCGATGCCGCGCATCAGGCCGGGCTCGGCGTCATCCTGGATTGGGTGCCCGCGCATTTCCCCAAGGATTCCTTTGGTCTTGCGTGGTTCGATGGCGGCGCGCTCTACGAACACCCCGACCCCAGGCGCGGCGAACATCCCGAATGGGGCAGTGCCATCTATGACTATGGCCGACCCGAGGTGCGCGCGTTTCTGATCGCCTCCGCGCTGCACTGGCTGCGCGAATTCCACGCCGATGGCCTGCGCGTGGACGCCGTCTCCTCCATGATGCGGCTCGACTACGCCCGCGCCCCAGGCGCCTGGGCGCCCGAGGCCGATGGCAGCGCAGAGAACCGCGACGCGCGCGAATTCCTCCAGGCACTCACGCAAGCTGTGCGCGACGAAGCCCCCACCGCGCTGATCATCGCCGAGGACAGCACCGATCGCCACGGCATCACCCGCCCGCCCGCCGAAGGGGGCCTGGGCTTCCACCTGTTCCACCTGAAGTGGAACATGGGCTGGATGAACGACACGCTGCGCTATGTCGCCAAGGACCCGCTGCACCGCGCGCACCACCATGGGTTGATGAATTTCGGCCTGATCTACGCCTGGAACGAACGCTACATCCTGCCGCTGTCGCATGACGAAGTGGTGCATGGCAAAGCCACGCTGCTCGGCCGAATGCCCGATACCGGCACCGATGACTGGCAGCGTTTCGCCGGCCTGCGCGCCTATTTCGGCTTCATGTGGGGGCACCCTGGCCGCAAGCTTTTGTTCATGGGCCAGGAATTCGCCCCCTGGCGCGAATGGTCCGAGGAGCGCGAGTTGGACTGGTGGCTGCTCGCCTACCCGCGCCATGCCGGCATGGCCGCCTGGGTCGCGGCTCTCAACACGCTCTACCGCGCCGAAGCCGCGCTGCAATCGGACGACATGCCCGAAGGCTTCCGCTGGATCGACGCCGATGACGCGGCCGAATCCACCTTCTCCTGGCTGCGCCTCGCACCGAATAGCCTTGCGCCGCCGGCGCGGGGCGCGCGCCCCGTGGCGGTGCTGTGCAACTTCACCCCCGTCCCGCGCCAGCGTCGCATCCCGCTGCCCTTTGATGGCGCTTGGGACGTGCTGCTGAACAGTGATGAGGCGCGCTTCGGCGGCAGCGGCATGGCGGCAGGCCCGGTGCTCGCGCTGGGGGGCATGGCCGATATTGTGTTGCCGCCTCTGGCGACCATCTATCTCGCACCAGGAAATGAACAGGGAGTGTCCGATGCGCGGTGAAGACGCAGCCCCCGCGCCGCTCGCGCGCCAGGCCATGGCCTTCGTGCTGGCCGGCGGCCGCGGCTCGCGCCTGATGGAATTGACCGACCGCCGCGCCAAGCCCGCCGTGCCCTTCGCCGGCAAGTCGCGCATCATCGATTTCGCGCTCTCCAACGCGCTGAATTCCGGCATCCGGCGCATGGCGGTGGCCACGCAATACAAGGCGCACAGCCTGATCCGCCACATGCAGCGCGGCTGGAACTTCCTGCGCCCCGAACGCAACGAGAGCTTCGATATCCTGCCCGCCTCGCAGCGCACCAGCGAGGCCAACTGGTACCAGGGCACGGCCGACGCAATCTTCCAGAACATCGACATCATCGCCGACATGGCGCCGCGCTTCATCGTCGTGCTGGCCGGCGACCACATCTACAAGATGGATTACGAGCGCATGCTGCAACAGCATGTGGCCGAAGGCGCGGATGTGACCGTCTGCTGCGTCGCGGTCCCGCGCGAGGAAGCCACGGGCTTCGGCGTCATGGCGGTGGATGCGCAGGCGCGCATCATCGATTTCGTCGAGAAGCCAGCCGATCCGCCGCCCATCCCCGACCGCCCGCATCTCGCGCTGGCCTCGATGGGCATCTACGTCTTCTCGACCAATTTCCTGTTCGACCAGTTGAAACGCGACGCCGCCGACCCGCATAGCAGCCATGATTTCGGCAAGGACATCATCCCCCATATCGTTCAGCATGGCCGCGCGGTCGCGCATCGCTTCGAGCGTTCCTGCGTGCGCTCCACCTCGGAGAACGAGCCATATTGGCGTGATGTCGGCACGGTGGACGCCTATTGGGAAGCCAATATGGACCTGACGGAGGTGGTGCCCGCGCTCGACCTCTACGACCAGTCATGGCCGATCTGGAGCCACGCGGAGATCACCCCGCCCGCGAAATTCGTCCATGACGTCGAAGCCCGCCGCGGCAGTGCGGTGGCATCGCTGGTCTCGGGCGGCTGCATCGTCTCGGGTTCGTCGGTGACGCGCTCGCTGCTGTTCACCGGCGTGCATGTGCATTCCTTTGCGACGCTGCGCGGCGCGGTGATCCTGCCGCGCGTCGATGTCGGGCAGGGCGCGCGGCTGACGAATGTGGTGGTGGACAGTTCCGTGCGCATCCCGCCCGGGCTGGTGGTGGGCGAGGACCCGATCGAGGACGCCCGCCGCTTCCGCCGCACGGACAAGGGCATCGTGCTCATCACCCAGCGCATGCTGGACGCGCTGGGCTGATGCATATCCTGGCCGTCGCGTCGGAGGCTTTTCCCCTCATCAAGACCGGCGGCCTGGCGGATGTCGTGGGCGCGCTGCCGGGCGCGCTCGCGCCGCAGGGGCTGCGCGTCACCACCATGCTGCCCGGCTACCCCGCGGTGTTGGCAGCGCTGCCCAACGCCCGCAGCGCGCGCAACATCGCCGACCTCTTCGGCGGCCCCGCGCGCCTGCTGCGCGGCGAGACCGCGGGCCTGGACATCATCGCGGTGGACGCACCGCATCTCTTTGGCCGCGCCGGCTCCCCGTACTTGATGCCCGATGGGCGCGAATGGCCCGACAATGCGCTGCGCTTCGCGGCCCTCGGTGCTGCCGCCGCCCTGGTCGCACAGGACGGCCTGCGCGGCGCGCGCTTTTCGGCCGTGCACGCGCATGACTGGCAGGCCGGCATGGCGGCGGCCTATCTGCGCCATGGCACGACCCGCGTGCCCTGCCTCTTCACCATCCATAACCTGGCCTTCCAGGGAAAGTTCGAGGCCAGCGTCTTCCCGCGCCTGGGCCTGCCGTGGGAGGCCTTCGCCGCGCAGGGGCTGGAATACTACGGCGGCGTGGGCTTCCTGAAGGCCGGCCTTTGGTATGCGGATGCGATCAGCACGGTCAGCCCCAGCTACGCTGCGGAAATCCGTACGCCAGCCGAAGGCATGGGCCTGGACGGGCTGCTGCGCGGCCGAGGTGCCGCGCTGCACGGCATCCTGAACGGCATCGACCTCGCCGAATGGAACCCCGCCACCGATACCCAGCTGGCCGCGCGTTTCGACGCCGCTGATCCGGCCCCGCGCGCCGCCAACAAGGCCGCGCTGCAACGCGCCCTGGGCCTCGCTGAAGACCCGGCCGCACCGCTTATCGCCTATGTCGGGCGGCTTGCGTGGCAGAAGGGCGTGGACCTCATGCTGGAGGCGATTCCGGCCATCTTCGACGCAGGCGCGCAGCTTGCGATCCTGGGTGCGGGCGAAGCACAGCTGGCCGAACGCTGCGCCGGCGCGGCCGCGGCCAACCCGGGGCGCATCGGCACACGCATCGGCTTCGATGAGGGCCTCGCGAGACTGATCTATGGCGGTGCGGATGCGGTGCTGGTGCCCAGCCGCTTCGAGCCCTGCGGCCTCGCCCAGCTTTGCGCGCTGCGCTACGGCGCGCTGCCCATCGTGGCGCGCGTGGGTGGGCTGGCCGATACCGTCGTGGACGCCAATACCGCCGCACTTTCACAGGGCTGGGGCACCGGCTTCGCCTGCGCGCCCGGCAGCGTGGCCCTGCTGGCCGAGGCCATCACGCGCGCTGCCATTGCCTTCCGCGAACCCAGCATTTGGCGCGCGCTGCAAGCCAATGCGATGCGTGCCGATGTCTCCTGGGCGCCATCGGCGGCGCGCTATGCCGCGGTGCTGCGCGGGCTCGTGCATGGATGAGCTGGGCGTTTTGCTGACGCCGGATGGCGTGTGCGTGGCGATCCCGGCACCGGGTCTCTCGCGCCTGGAATTCTGCGTCTGGGATGCTGCGCGCGAGACCCGTCATGCGCTGACGCAACGCCTGGGCGATGTCTTTCACGGCGTGATCCCCGGCATCGTCGCCGGCACCCAATACGGCCTGCGCGGCGACGACCCATCCAAACTGCTGATCGACCCCTGGGCGCGGCGGCTCGCCGGACCCATCCGCCTGCATGCCTCGCAATTCACGCCAGGCGAGGAGAGTGGCCTGCACACCGCCAAGGCCGTGGTGGAAGCACCGCTGCCGCCCGCCGAACCCTTCCTGCCCGATGGCCCGCGGGTGATCTACGAGCTGCATGTGAAGGGCTTCACGCAGCGCCACCCGGAGG
>JAPLOK010000225.1 GCA_026400775.1 Alphaproteobacteria bacterium
CGGCCATCGCCCCACCGACCATCTTCGCATCATGGCGCTGGCGGACCTTGCGCTGGATTTCGCGCTGAAGGTGCTGGCCCCTGGCGGCGGCTTCGCGGCCAAGGTGCTGCAAGGCGGCTCGGAGGCCGCGATGATGGCCCGGCTGCGCCGGCATTTCCGCGCCGTGCGCCACGCCAAGCCGGAGGCAAGCCGCAAGGATTCGGCCGAACTCTACGTGGTGGCGACCGGGTTTCGAGGTTGATGCGCTTGCGGTGCGCGCCCCATACGCCTAACAGGGTTCGCCAAGGTCGCGGAACCCTGAAAGGTCCCAAACCATAAAGGTCCCCCCTATGGCGCTCGACACACTCGCATCCCGCTTCGCCATCCAGGAGGCTTACGCCTTCGATGATGTGCTGCTGGTCCCTGCCTATTCCACCATCCTGCCCACCCAGACCGACACGCGCACCCGCCTGACGCGCGAGATTTCCCTGGACATTCCGCTGGTCTCGGCGGCGATGGACACGGTGACGGAAGCGCCCATGGCCATTGCGATGGCGCAATCGGGCGGCATCGGCGTCATTCACAAGAATTTCACCATCGAGGAACAGGCCGAGCAGGTGCGCCGCGTGAAGCGCTTCGAAAGCGGCATGGTGGTGAACCCGGTGATGGTGCATCCCGACCAGACCTTGGGCGATCTGCGCGCGCTGACGGCGCTGCACCGGGTCAGCGGTTTTCCGGTCGTCGAGCGCGACAGCGGCCGCCTTGTCGGCATCATCACCAACCGCGACACGCGCTTCGCCACCGACCCCAGCCTGCGCGTGTACGAACTGATGACGCGCGAAAACCTGGTGACCGCGCCGGTGGGCGTCAGCGCCGAACAGGCACGCGGGCTGCTGCACCGGCACCGGCTGGAAAAGCTGCTGGTGGTCGATGATGCCGGGCGTTGCCTGGGCCTGATCACGGTCAAGGACATGGACAAGGCCAGCTCCCACCCGACCGCGGTGAAGGACGCCATGGGCCGGCTGCGTGTGGCGGCGGCGACCGGCGTGGGCGAGGACGGGCTGAAGCGCGCCGAGGCCCTGGTCGCGGCCGATGTGGATGTGGTGGTGGTGGACACCGCGCATGGCCATTCCGGCGGCGTGCTGGCCGCCATCGAGCGCATCAAGCGCCTGTCCAATGCGGTGCAGGTGATCGCCGGCAATATCGCCACACCCGAGGGCGCGCTGGCGCTGATCGAAGCCGGCGCCGATGCGGTGAAGATCGGCATCGGGCCTGGTTCCATCTGCACCACGCGCATCGTGGCGGGTGTGGGCGTGCCGCAGTTGACGGCGGTGATGGAAAGTGCGGCGGCCGCGCGCGAGAAGGGCGTGCCCGCCATTGCCGATGGCGGCATCCGTTCCTCGGGTGACATCGCCAAGGCCATCGCCGGCGGCGCCGATGCGGTGATGATGGGCAGCGTCTTCGCCGGCACCGATGAAGCGCCGGGCGAGGTGTTTCTCTACCAGGGCCGCTCCTACAAATCCTATCGCGGCATGGGCAGCCTCGGTGCCATGGCGCGCGGCAGTGCCGACCGCTATTTCCAGGCCGAAGTCCAGGACAGCCTGAAGCTGGTGCCCGAAGGTGTCGAAGGCCGCGTCGGCTACAAGGGGCCGGTGGGTGCCATCATTCACCAGATGGTTGGCGGGCTGAAGGCGGCGATGGGCTATACCGGCAGCGCGACACTGACCGACATGCAGGCCAATGCGCGCTTCCGCCGCATCACCGGTGCCGGCCTGCGCGAGAGCCATGTGCATGACGTGGCGATCACGCGCGAGGCGCCGAATTACCGGCTTGAAGGTTGAGCATGCCCCCGGTCGCGAAGCCCCGCAGCGCAGCGAGGAGCGAAGCGTGAATCGGTCGCATGGCAACATGCCTGTCCAGGCCGTCATCTTCGACGCCTATGGCACGCTGCTGGACGTCAACAGCGCCATGGCCGCGCATGCCGCCGATCTCGGCCCGCAATGGCCGCGCATCAGCGCTGATTGGCGCGCCAAGCAGCTCGAATACTCCTGGGTGCGCAGCCTGACCGGCCCCACGCATCACGAGGATTTCTGGCGCTGCACGCGCGCCGCGCTGGACCTGGTGCTGGCCCGCCACGGTGTGCGCAACGCGCTGCTGCGCGACCTGCTGCTGGATGCCTATCTGCGGCTGGATGCCTATCCGGAAGTGCCGGGCGTGCTGCGCGCGCTGCGCCATGCGGGCATCCCGGCGGCGATCCTGTCCAACGGTTCGCCCTGGATGCTCGACACCGCGACCCAGGCGGCGGGCATCGGCCTGCTGCTGGAGGCGGTGATCAGCGTCGAGGAAGTGGGCGTCTTCAAGCCCGATCCGCGCGTCTATGCGCTGGCCTGCCGGCAATTCGGCACCGCGGCGTCGGAGATGCTTTATGTTTCCTCCAACCCATGGGATGCTCAGGCGGCCGTGCATCATGGTTTCCAGACGTTGCGCATCAATCGTGATGGCGCCCCCGATGAGTATGGCCTCGCCGCCATGCTGCTCGACGAATTGCCCGACCTGTCGCGCATTCCCGAACTGGCCGGCGCATGACGCCGGAGGGCAGGGCGGCTGCCGCCATTGAATTGCTGGGCGCACTCGCAGCACAGCCGCGCCGTCCGGCGGATGCCATCGCGCATGAGTATTTCCGCGCGCGGCGCTATATCGGCGGCACCGACCGGCGCGCGGTCTCGGCACTCGCCTGGGGCGTGGTGCGCGAGCAGGCGCGGCTGGCCTGGTGGGTGCAACGGCTGGGCCTGCCGGCCAGCCCGCGAGCGCTGCTGCTGGCTTTCGTCGCCTTGGTGCGGAACCGCGACCCGGTGGCGCTCTTCGCCTCCGGCGGATATGGCCCGAACCCGCTGGATGCGACCGAGACGGCGGCCGCCGCGCAACTCGCCGGCGCCGCGCTGATCGACCCGGCGATGCCCGAATCGGTGCGCCTGAACCTGCCCGACTGGGCCTTCCCCGGCATGGCCGCGCGCTTTGGCGAACGGCTGGCCGAGGAAGCCGACGCGATGCAATCCGAAGCGCCGCTCGATCTGCGGGTGAACCTGCTGCGCGGCAGCCGTGAATCCGCGCTGGCCGCGCTGGCCGGTGAGGGCATTATCGCCGAGCCCACGCGCTATTCCCCCTGGGGCATGCGCCTGCCGAAGCGCGAGCCCATCATGGCCACGCGCGCCTACACCACCGGGCTGATCGAGGTGCAGGATGAAGGCAGCCAGTTGATCGCGGCCCTGGTCGGCGCGCGGCCGGGCATGCGCGTGGCCGACCTTTGCGCGGGTGCTGCAGGCAAGACGCTGGCCATGGCGATGACCATGCAGAACAAGGGCAAGCTGCTGGCCTGTGATGTCTCGGCGCCGCGCCTAGCCGGGGCCGCCAAGCGCCTGGTGCGCGCCGGCGTGGACAATGCCGAGACGCATCTGCTGCTGCCGGGAGACCGCTGGGCCAAGCGCCGCGCCGGCAGTTTCGACCGTGTGCTGGTGGATGCGCCCTGCACCGGTTCGGGCACCTGGCGGCGCAACCCCGATGCCCGGGCACGCACCACGGCCACCGATCTCGCTGAATTGCGCGACAAGCAACATGACATTCTGGCCATGACCGCCGATTTAACGAGACCCGGCGGCCTTCTGGTCTACGCTACCTGCTCATTGCTTCCTGAAGAGGATGAGGACCAGGTGGCGCGATTCGCAGCCGAACATCCGGGTTTCGAGACGGTGCCGCTGGCCACCGCCTGGGAGGCTGCGGGCCTGCCCGGCGCGCCTCCTGGCGACGGCCCGAACCTGCTGATGACGCCTGCGCGCCATGGCACCGATGGCTTCTTCGCCGCGGTATTGAGGCGCGCATGATCCGCGTGCGCCGTGCCCTGCCGCAGGATGCGCCGGGCATGGGGCTGGTACATGTCGCCGCCTGGCGCAGTTCCTATGCGGGCATCCTGCCGGACCAGTATCTGCTGGGCATGTCCGCGGTGCGCGAGGCTGCGTCCTATGAACGCGGGATTTCGGCGCGCGGGCAGGGGCATGCGGCCTTCGTGGCGGTGGTCGGCGCAGAGGATGCACCGCCTGGCGCGCGCATGCCGCCGCACGGGCTGGTCGTGGGCTTCGCCACCGGTGGCCGCTGCCGCCGCCCGCAGATCGCCGATGGCGAGATCGAAACGCTGTATGTCGGCGATGACTGGCGCGACCAGGGCTTGGGGCGGCGCCTGCTGCGCGCCCAGGCCGCCTATCTGCGTGCGATGCATTGCCATTCGGTGCTGGTCTGGGTGCTGGCGGACAACCCCGCGCGCTGGTTCTACGAACGCCTCGGCGCGCGTGCGGTTGCGCATGAGCGCATACGCGTGGGTGGGCAGGACGTAACGCAGCAGGCCATGCTGTGGGAGCGGGTGGACAGCCTGCTGGCCGCAACGGCGGGGACGGCGTGGTAGCGTTTCCGCGGGACCGTGCCCGCATCGAACGCTACCGGCTGGCCATCACCAGCCGCGGCGCGATGAAGCCATGCGTCGCGAACACGGTATTCCCGTAATCCTGGCTGGGCGGAAACCAGACGCGCACGGCGGTCCAGTCATTGCGGCTGGAGACATCCAGCACCGGCTGGTCCTCTGACACCCGGCCGCGCCCATGCGTGATCCACCCGGATTTCGCGCGGGTTGATCACCCGCCGCACCACTGAAAGATGCCCCTGCGGCAGCCGCCGCGTGCGGCCGAAGACCAGCACATGCCCCGGCCCCGGGCGGGGGCCGCGCTGATAGGTTTCAGCGGCCGCATCCCACCATTGCCAGGCAGCGCCGCGCAGCGCGATGCCGCTGCGCGCGCGCGCGAACGGCACGCAGGACAGGCGCAGATCATCATCCGAATATTCCGGCACGCCGGCGATGCGCGGGCCGCGCGCAGGCCCGCCGCAGCCGGCGAGCCCCACGGCCAGCAGGAATGGCAGCACGGGCAAGGCGCGCCGCGCGATCATGTCGGTCATCAGCGAACCCCCATTCGCCGCGCCCTCCCCACACAGGCGCATGTGGGTGTTAGCACGCCTTTCGGCGTGGTTCATGTCGGAAATTGTCGTGCGTCAGAAAGCGGCCTCGGCCTCGACCTCGACCAGTAAGCGCGGATCGGCGAGGCCCGCCACGATCAGCAGGGTGCTGGCCGATTCATGGCCGGCCATGAAGGCGGTGCGCTGCTCGCGCCAGGATTTGATCAGCGCCACATCGGTCAGGAACACCGTCATCTTCACGATGTTGGCAGGCGCCATGTCATGCGCCGCCAGAATGGTGCCGAGGTTCTGCAAGGCCACCGCGATCTGCGCCGTGCCATCGGGGGGCACGGTGCCATCGGCCGCCATGCCGATCTGCCCCGAGATCACCAGCCGCGGGCCGCTGCCGGTGACCAGTGCTGCATGCGAATAGGGCGAGCCCGGCTTGTGCACGCCGGCGGGGTTGCTGGTCTTGATGGGCATGGGCGTTTCCTCGTGTTCAGATGCTCTCGCGGGTCACGCCGCCGGCTGACGGGGGGGCTGCGCGTTCACCCTCGACCAGCAGGTCGCGCAGGGCGCGGCGCAGCTGGAATTCGAATTCGGCGTTGAGCTCGAAATTGGCCCGCCGCAGCAGGTTCTCGGCGGCGCGCAGCCGCGCGGGGGCGGCGCTGTCGCTCGGCGCGGTGCGGCGGACTTCGGCCTGGGTGAAGCCGCGCGGCGCGCCATCGGCGCCCAGCACCTCCAGCCGGCAGGCCAGGTGGCAGGACAGGCGCTCGCCAGGATCGGAGGAGAAGATTCCGCCCTGCCGGGCCGTGGGCTCGCGCAGCACCACGGCGCGGGTGACGATGAAGCGTGCCACGCCTTGCGTGCCGAAGGCGGCCAGGCGATCGCGGCCCATGATCTGCACGGCCTCGGCCGCATTCGGGCGCAGCTGTGCGCCGAGATCGGCCGGCCCGCCGGGCGGGGCGCGGTTTTCCACCTCCACCTGCGCGACATCCAGCCTGAGCCGGGGCAGGAAATCATAGGCGATGGGCGGTGCCGCGGGCAAAGGCGCGGGTGGTTCGGCGCAGGCCGCGAGGGCCATGGGGAGCAGCAGCGCGTGGCGGCGTTTCATGGCCTTGCATTACCAGAAACCCGACCGCCCTGACAGCGCCCGCGCAACCTGCTAAGGCCGCGCCACCTTGCACCACGGAGCATGCATGAACATCGACGCCATCGCCATCGGCAAGAACCCGCCGGAGGATTTGAACGTCATCATTGAGGTCGCGATCGGCGGCGAACCCATCAAATACGAGATGGACAAGGATGCCGGCGTGCTCGTGGTGTACCGCTTCCTCTATACGCCGATGCGCTACCCCGGGAATTACGGCTTCGTGCCGCATACCCTGTGCGAGGATGGTGACCCGCTGGATGTGCTGGTGGCCAATACCCGCCCGATCCAGCCCGGCGCCATGATCAATGTGCGCCCGGTGGGCGTTCTGAAGATGGAAGATGATGGCGGGCATGATGAGAAGATCATCGCCGTGCCGTCCGACAAGCTGACCAAGCGCTATGAGAATGTCAGGACCATCACCGACCTGCCCAAGATCACGCTCGACCAGATCCGGCACTTCTTCGAGCACTACAAGGACCTCGAGCCCGGCAAATGGGTCAAGATCACCGGCTGGGGCGATGTGGACGAGGCCAAGAAGCTGACGCTGGACGCGATCGCCCGCGCCAAGAAGTAGCCGCAACGCGCCTTGCATTTTGCAAGGCGCCGGACCGCTCACGATCCGTTGAGGCGTGATCCCTTGTAAAATTCATGGCACGCGCATCGCAACAGGGTTGGCATCCACCACGGGAGCCAACCATGTCCCTCACCTGCCGCATCACCCGCCCGCATGACGGCAGCACGGTGCTCAACCCCTTCGTGTGGGTGAAGGTTACCGAGACTGGTGATGGCGCGCTGCGCTTCGACCTGAAGGTGGATGGCGAAAAGGGCCTGACCGCCGATCTGCGCGGTCTGTTCTTCCACATTGCCGATGAGCGCCTGGCCGCGAGCCTTTCGGCCAAGGGCGAACTCGATGGCGGCGCGGGCTCGGACCGCATCTATGTTGGCGGCGGCAATGACACCACCCAGGGCGGCGATGGCGACGACCTGATCAAATCCGGCGATGGCAACGACATCGCCATGGGCGGTGCCGGCAATGACGAGATCCAGGGCGAGGGCGGCGATGACGTGATCATCGGCGGCCGCGACAACGGCGCCATCAACGGCAACAGCCTGGTGATCGGCGACAACCTCTACGGCAATGACGGCCGGGACACCTTCGTCTTCCAGAAGGGTGACGGCGTGGACCTGATCTGGGACTTCCAGGCCGGCATCGATAGCCTGGTCATCAAGGGCTATGACTTCGACGCAGGCGCGCTGCGCTTCGTCAACCAGGTCACCAATGATGGACATGACGGCGCCCATCCGCTGGATGCGCATGGCCACCAGAAGCTGGCCCTGGTGATGGATGCGGGCGGCGATGCCATCGTGTTCAACGACCCGGGCAACCGCGCCGACAGCGCGG
The DNA here is from genome assembly GCA_026400775.1 of Alphaproteobacteria bacterium. GTDB lineage: Bacteria > Pseudomonadota > Alphaproteobacteria > Acetobacterales > Acetobacteraceae > Rhodovarius. The sequence continues at coordinate 7,530 of JAPLOK010000225.1, forward strand.
GCAGCGTCCGCTTCGATGATGTGA
>JAPLOK010000369.1 GCA_026400775.1 Alphaproteobacteria bacterium
CTCTACGCCTTCTGGGCCTGGGTCGCGGTGATGGCGGGCGCGGGCGGCGCGCCGGGCTCGCTGGTGGCGGTGTTGGCCATCGGCTTAGGCGGCCTGGCCTGCCTGCCGGCCGGTTGGGCCGCCGATGCCTGGGGCCGCGCGCGCATCGCCGAGGCCGCGATGTGGGCCTCCGCCGCCGCGGGGCTTTTCGCCGCCCTGATGTTCGGCGGCGCGCCCTGGCTATTCGCGCTGGCGCTGATCCTGTGGGGCATCGTCATCATCCCCGACAGCGCGCAATTCTCCGCCCTGGTGGCCGATGCCGCGCCGGCCGAATACGCCGGCAGCCTGATGGCGTTGCAGACCGCGCTCGGCTTCGCGCTGAGCGCGCTGACGGTGCAATGGCTGCCAGCGGCGGCATCCTGGTGGGGCTGGCCCGCGGCCATGGCGTTGCTGTCCCTGGGGCCGGTCTGCGGCGCCTTGGCGATGCGCCGGCTGGGGCGCGCAGCCGGCCGGGTGGGGGCATAGCCTCTCGCGCATGGCCATGGCGCACCCCCTCCCCCGGCCGCCCATTTCCCGGCTTGAACGCCGCCTGCGTGCATGCCCATGCTGCGCCCAACCACACCGGAGGAAACCCATGCTGCCGCGCCGTTCATTGCCCGTCCTGGCACTGCCTTTCCTGGCGCTGCCGGCCGCGGCGCAAACCTGGCCCGACCGCCCCATCCGCATCATCGTGCCCTTCGCCGCCGGTGGTTCGGGCGACATCACCGCCCGCCTGGTCGGCGCGCATATCGAGGCCGCTACCCACCAGCCTGTCATCATCGACAACCGCGCCGGCGCCAATGGCATCATCGGCACCATGGCGGTGAAGCAGGCCGCAGCTGACGGCCACACGCTGCTGCTGGCCACCACCACGACGCATTCGGCCAACCCCTCGCTGGTGCGCAACCTGCCTTACGATCCGGCGCGTGACTTCATCGTGGTCGGCACCTTCGGCAATGGCGGCAGCTATTTCGTGGTGCGCCCCGATGGCCCGCATCGCGACATGGCCGGGCTGATCGCGGCTGCCCGTGCGCGGCCGGGCGCGCTGTTCTTTGGCCATTTCAACGCCTCCTCCCGCCTGCCATCGGAATTGCTGAACGTCATGGCGGGCGTGCGGATCACCGGTGTGCCCTACCGCGCGATCGGCACGGCGTTTACCGACCTGCTGGCCGGACGGATCGATGTCATCGCGGTCGATGCCGCGGCCGCCGAGGCCTATCTGCGCAACGGCCAGGTGCGCGCGATCGCGCTGACCCGCGCGCGCCGCGTCGAGCGTTTTCCCAACCTGCCGGTGATGGCGGAATTCTTCCCTGATTTCGTGACCTCGGGCTTCCTCGGCCTCGCCGCGCCGGCCGCCATTCCCCGTCCCGTAGCCGAGCGGCTGAACATGCTGGTCAGCGAAGCCATCACCCGCGACCCGATGCGCGCGCGCCTCTTGGAATTCGGTTTTTCTCCCGAAGTGCTGGACCTGGACGCCACCGCCACGCTGATCCGCCACGAGCGCGAACGCTGGGCGCGTTTCGTCGCCATGGCCGGGATCGAGCCCGAATGATCCCCCGCCGCTTCCTGCCCTTCCTGGCCACGCCCGCGCTCGCGCAATCCTTCCCCGACCGGCCCATCCGCATGATCGTGCCCTATAGCGCCGGCGGCACCACCGACACCCAGATGCGCGCCTTCGCCGAGGCCGCGTCCCGCCATCTCGGCCAGCCCGTCATCATCGAGAACCGGCCCGGCGGCGGCGGCATCATGGGCGCGCAATGGCTACACGCTGGCGCAGATGCCCGTCTCGGTCTTTCGCCACCCGCACATGATGGCGCGCCCGGCCTTCGACCCGATGGTGGATTTCACCTGGGTGATGCAGGTCACCGGCTACCTCTTCGGCCTGGTGGTGCGCGCCGACGCGCCCTGGCGGACTTTGGCCGAATTCGTGGCCGCATCGCGCGCGCAGCCGCTCGCCTATGCCACCACCGGCGTCGGTTCCTCCATGCATATCACCATGGAACGCGTGGGCGTGGGCGGCGAGTTGATCCACACGCCTTTCCGCGGCACCGCCGAGGCGCTGACCGCACTCATGGGCGGGCAGATCGCCGCCGTCGCAGCCTCCTCCGACTGGGCGCGCGCGGTGCAGGAGGGGCGGCTGCGCCTGCTCTTCACCACGGGCGAGGCCCGCCCGCGCCGCTTCCCCGACGCGCCCACGCTGCGCGAGATCGGGCACGACATCGTGGTCACCTCGCCATACGGGGTTGCGGCGCCGCGCGGCCTGCCGCCCGACATCACACAACGCCTGCATGCCGGCCTGCGCGCCGCCTTGTACGACCCCTCGCATTTGGCGGTGCTGGACCGTCTGGACATGGCACCCGCCCATCTCGACCCCGACGCCTATGCCACCGAGGCCCGCCGCTGGTTCGAGGAAGAACGCGAGGTCGTCCGCCGCTTCAATCTGCGCGGTTGATCCCGCGCGGCACGGCGTGCTGCACTGCAACCAGCACCAGGAGGCAGACCATGCCGACACGTCGCGCGATCCTTGCCGCCAGCCTTGCCTTGCCTGCCGCAGCACAGCCGCGTTGGGCGCCCGAGCGCGCGGTGACCTTCCTCGCACCCTTCGCCGCCGGCGGGTCCTTCGATGTCACGCAGCGCGC
>JAPLOK010000260.1 GCA_026400775.1 Alphaproteobacteria bacterium
CTGGCGCATGATGCGCAATGTGCTGCGGCGGGCGTGACGACGGTGCTGGATGCGCTGTGCCTGGGCGATCTCGGCTTCGACCAGGAGCGCGACCAGACCTTCCTGGATGGCATGCGCGACCTGACGGAACTGACCGCAACCGGCCTGCTGAAATCCGAGCACCTGCTGCATCTGCGCTGCGAATTGCCGGCCGAGGACATGCCGCGCCTGTTGGACAGCGCCGCCGATCATCCGCTGGTGGCGATGGTGAGTGTGATGGATCACTCGCCGGGCATCGGCCAGTATCGCGACCTTGAACGCTACAAGAGGATGCGCCTGCGCCAGACCAACTGGACCGAGGCGATGCTCGATGCGCGCATCCGCGAATTGCAGGAGAAGCGTGACCGCCTACTGGCGCCACAGCGGCAATATGTGCTGGATCGTATCGCGCCGCGCGGCCTGCCGGTGGCAAGCCATGATGACGAGAGCGAGGCGCAGATCGCGCTGCATGCCGAACTGGGCATCCGCATCAGCGAGTTTCCGGTCACGATGGAAGCCGCTCTCGCCGCGCGGCGCATGGATGTCGCCGTCATCGCGGGCGCGCCCAATATCGTGCGCGGCGGCAGCCATTCGGGGAATGTCGCGGCGATGGATATCGCGCGTGGCGGCGCGCTGGACACCATCGCGTCGGATTACGTGCCGGCGGCGATGATCGAGGCCGCCTATGCCTGCGCCGATGCCATGGGCCTGCCGGCTGCCATCGCGACCATCACCGCCAACCCTGCGCGCATGTGCAACCTCGCCGATCGCGGCCGGCTGATGCCGGGTCTGCGTGCCGATGTGGTCCAGCTGCGCCACGGCGTGGGGCTGCCTTTCGTGCGTCGTGTTTGGCGTGCGGGACAGCGCGTCGCGTGATGCGCGCTGCGGTCTATTGGGCGCCGGAGGCGGCCGATCCGCTGCATGCGCTGGGCTCGGCCTGGCTCGGGCGCGATGCCGAGACGGGTGCGGCCTGCGCGCAGCCTGATGGCCTTGCGGAGATCACCGCCGACCCGCGCGGCTATGGCCTTCATGCCACGCTCAAGCCGCCGTTTCATCTCGCGCAATCCTGGTTCGCGCTGCGCGATGCGGTCGCGAGCCTGGCAGCGCGAATGCCAGCCTTCGCGCTGCCGCCGCTCGCTGTGCGGGACCTGAAGGGATTCCTGGCGCTGCGCGAAACCGCGCCCTGCCCTGCCTTGCACGCGCTGGCCGATGCCTGTGTGGCCGAGCTTGATGCGCATCGCGCAGCGCCCAGCGAGGCCGAGCTCGAACGCCGCCGCCGCGCCAAGCTCTCAGCCCGGCAGGAGGCGCATCTGCAAGCCTGGGGCTACCCTTATGTGTTCGAGGATTGGCAATTCCACGTCACGCTGACGCGCCGGCTGAATGACGTGGCGCGCGCTGCCATCATGCCGCGCGCCATCGCGCATTTCGAAGCGGTTGCCGCCACGCCACGCCTGGTCACGGAACTCTGCCTCTTCACCCAGGCGGCACCCGGCGCGCCCTTCCTGATCGCCGAACGCATGGCACTGAAAGGCCTGGCATGACGCCCATCGCATCCGAGGCGGAACTGACCGCGCTCTACGGCACGCCCAACGCCGCCAGCACGCGCAAGGTCACACAGCACATCACCGATGATTATCGGCGCATCATCGAAGCAGCCCCATTCTGCGCGCTGGCGACGGTGGGGCCCGAGGGGCTCGATTGCTCGCCACGCGGCGATGCGCATGGCCTGCTGCGCATCCAGGATGCGCACACGCTGCTGATGCCCGACCGCCGCGGCAATGATCGCATCGACAGCCTGCGCAACATCGTCCGTGACCCGCGCGTGGCGCTGATGCTGCTGGTGCCCGGCAGCGGCAATGCGCTGCGCATCAACGGCACGGCTTTCATCACCGCCGATGCGGCGCTGTGCGAGAGCTTCGTGGTGGAAGGCCGCGCGCCGCGCAGCGTCATCGTGATCCGTGTGGGCGAGATCTATTTCCAATGTGCCCGGGCGCTGGTGCGTTCGCGGCTGTGGGAGGCCGAGACCCAGGCGCTGGCGCATGGCCTGCCCAGTCCTGGCGCCATTCTTGCGAAACTCACCGAAGGTGCGGTGGGCGGCGCGGAATACGACCGCGCCTGGCCCGAACGCGCCCGGCAGACGATGTGGTGATCAGCCCAATTCAGCGGCCGTCGGCAGCACAGGCACGCCCGCGCCGCTGACCGCGGTCGCGGCCATCACGGCGCGGATGGTGGCCCGCGCCACCGCCTCGGCCGCCATGACAGACAGCGTCATCATGTTGCCTGGCAGCCCAGCGCGGCCGGTCGCCAGCGCGAAGAGGCAATCGCCATCCCACATGGGGTGAAACGGGGTTGATCGTGCGCGCCAGGCCATCATGGCCCACCTGCGCGAGGCGCCGGCACTGCGCCTTGGTCAGCACCGCATCGGTGGCGATGGCGCCGATCGTGGTGTTCATCCCGGCCTGCAAGGCGGCCGGCAATTCGCCGCGCAGGCTGGCATCGGCCGCGTTGATGCGTGTGCGGCCCGTGGCGCTGTCGCGCGCGCCGGCCAGCACGCGCGCGCCGTCCATCACATCGCCCACCGCGTTGCAGGCGATGATTGCACCCACCGTCACGCGCCCCACCCGCACCGATGCGGTGCCGATGCCGCCCTTCATGCCGCGCGGAAGGCCGAACAGCTTGCCGACGGTGGCGCCGGTGCCGGCGCCGATGCTGCCTTCGGCCGGCGCTTCGGCGCGCGCGGCAGCGGCTGCCGCATGGCCCGCTGCCGCGTCCGGGCGGATGCGGTGGTCGCCCATGCCCAGATCGAACAGGATCGCGGCCGGCACGATGGGCACGCGGGCGGGGCCGGCGGGGAAGCCCACCCCCTGTTCCTCCAGGAAGCGCACCACGCCGGTCGCGGCCTCCAGGCCAAAGGCGCTGCCGCCGGAGAGCAGGATGGCGTGCACGCGCTCGACCAGGTTCGACGGGTCCAGCAGATCGGTCTCGCGCGTGCCGGGTGCGGCGCCGCGCACATCCACGCCCGCCACCGCGCCGTCATCGCACAGGATGGCGGTGCAGCCGGTGGGGCGCCGCGTGTCGGTGAAGTGCCCCACGCGGATGCCCGCGACATCGGTGATGGCGCCGGTAGGCCCGGCACTGGACAGGCTTGGCATCATGGCGGCGGCGAGGCTTCCGGTGATGAGGCTGCGGCGGAACATGCGCTCACGCTATCACGGCCGGTGGATGATGACAGGCGCGCGCGTGACCGTGCGCCGGCCGCGCTTGAAGGCGTGCAGCACGGGGGCCACGGTGCGCAGAGCGGTCTCGCCATCGGGCGCGTCCAGCACCACCAGGTCGGCCGGGTTGCCCAGCGCCACGCCGTAGTCGGACTGGCGCAGCGCGCGCGCGCCATGCGGGCCGATCATGTCCCAGATGGCGCGCACCTCTTCGGGCTTGCCGCGCTGGCTGACGATGGCCTGCATATTGGCCTGGCGCAGCAATTGCGCATCGCCGAAGGGCGTGAAGGGGTTCAGCACATTATTGGTGGAGATGGTGGTCAGCACGCCTGCCTCATGCATGAAATTCGCATCCACCGTGCTGCGCGGGACATTGTGGTCGGCGTGGCGGCCGCCGAGATAAAGGTCGGTCGCGGTCAGCACGGAGATGGACACGCCCGCCGCCGCCATCCGTCGCGCCACCGGCAGCAGCCGATCAGGCGGCAGGGCGGCCATCTTGGTGCCATGGCCGATCGCGACGCGCCCCTGCCAGCCATACTTTTCGGCCAGGTCGCAGACCAGCAGCACATCCAGGTCGTCGCCGGTCGCGCCACTGTCCAGGTGCATGTCGATATCGATGTCGAATTCGCGCGCCATCTCGAAGACGCGGCGGATCTGGCCGGCGCGGTCGGTGTCGTAATTGGGGGCGGCGCCCACCACGCGCGCGCCGTTGCGCAGCGCTTCAACCATCAACTCATCGGTGCCGGGGTTATTGGTCAGCCCTTCCTGCGGCATGACGCAGATCTCGATATCGATGGCCCATCGGTATTCCTCGATCAGCGCGCGCACGCCCTCGAAGCCGCGCAGGCCGACCCTGGGGTCCACCTCGGCATGGGTGCGCATGCGGGTGCAGCCGTGGGAGATCGCCTTCTCCAGCGTCTGGCGCGCGCGGGCCGTCACGTCATCGACGGTGAATGTGTGCTTGATGTCGCTCACCCGCTCCATGGCGCCATGCGGGTTGCGCGCGGTCTCGCAGGCGCAGCGGGCCAGGATACAGGTCTTGTCCAGGTGGATATGCGTCTCGACAAAGCCGCCATTGACCACGCGGCCGCCGGCTTGGACCACCTCGCCGGCCGCATCGCCCAGCTGCGGCGCGATCGCGGCGATGCGCCCGCCGCGCACGCCGATATCGCAGAGCGGTGCATCCGCTGCCGAATCAGGCAGCCGCACTTCCTTCAGCAGCAGATCGAAATCCATCGGGGCTTCCTTCGCCTGGTCGGGGCGATGATGCTGGGCGCAGCCCAACCCGCCAAGGGAGTGACCCGCCATGACGCCTCGCCTGACCCGCCGCGTGCTTGCTTTGTCGGCCATCGCAGCCCCTGCCCTGCACGCGCAGGCGGCGTTTCCGGAACGGCCGATCCGCTGGATCATCAACTTCCCGCCCGGCGGTGCCGCTGACATCCTCACGCGCATTCTGGCCGAACAGATCGGCGCGAGCCTCGGCCAGCCCATCGTCCCGGAGAACCGGCCAGGCGCGGGCGGCATGCTCGGGGCTGATATCGTCGCCAAGGCGCGCGGCGATGGGCATGTGGTGCTGACCAGCTCCGCAGCCTCGCACGGGATCGGGCCGGTGCTCTATGCGCAGGTGCCTTATGATCCGCTGGCGGATTTCACGCATCTGCACCTGATCGGGAGCTTCCCTTCGGTGCTGGCGGTGAATCCGGCCGGCGGGATCACCGATCTGGCCGGCTTCCTGGCGCGTGCGCGGGCCGGCGGCATGCATTACGGCTCGGGCGGCAATGGCACGCTGAACCACCTGCTGGGCCAGTTGCTGGGGCGCGCGGCGGGCGTGGAATTGACCCATGTGCCCTATCGCGGCAGCGCGCCAGCGATGACCGATGTGATCGCGGGCAATCTGCCCGCGCTGATGGAAAGCCTGCCGACCATCCAGGGACATTTGCGCGGCGGCCGGTTGCGCGCCATTGCGCAATCCGAAGGACAGCGGGATGCGACCCTGCCCGATGTGCCGAGCTTCCGCGAGGCGGGCCTGGCGGTGGAGGCGAGCAACTGGTTCGGCTTCTCGGCACCCGCGGGCCTGGCGCCCGGCGTGGCGGCGCGTTGGCAGGCAGTGATTGCGACGGCATTGGCCGCGCCTGCGGTGCGCGAGCGGCTGGCGGGCATCGGGGTGCGGCCTGGGGGGCTGGCGATGGCGGAATACACAGCGCTGATCGGCGGCGAACTGGCCCGGTGGCGCGAGGTGATCCGCGCCGGAAACATTCGCGCAGATTGACCCGTCGTCATTCGTTCCGAAAGTGCACCCGTTGGGTATTTGGGCAAAAAAAGGGCCGCCGGAAGCCCGGCGGCCGAGTCTAGGTTGAGGAAGGCAAAGCTATCAGGGCGGCCGAGCCGCTGCTGACCAAACGTAATTGGCAACGATTAAGCTTGGGATCAAGCCTTTTCGTAAAAATAATTGCGTCGCCGTTAGTCGTTGCGCTGCAGCACGGATTACCCGACCCGCTCCAGCACCGAGACGTAATTGGCCACCGCCGCGCCGCCCATGTTGAAAACCCCCGCCAGATCAGCGCGCGGCAGTTGCATCGCTCCGGCCTCACCGCACAACTGCATGGCGGCGATGGCATGCATCGACACGCCGGTCGCGCCGATCGGGTGCCCCTTGGCCTTCAGCCCGCCGGAGCGGTTGATCGGCATCCGGCCATCCTTGGCGGTGATGCCGTCCAGCACGGCGCGGCCGCCGTGGCCCTCGGGCGCCAGGCCCATGGCTTCCACCGCCAGCAATTCGGCGATGGTGAAGCAGTCATGCACCTCGGCAAAGGAGAGGTCCGACAGCGCCACCTCGGCATCCGACAAAGCCCGCGCCCAGGCCGCGCGCGGGCCTTCGAAACGGATGATGTCGCGGCTGGCCAGCGGCAGGAAATCCTGCACATGCGCGGCCGCACGGAAGCGCACGGCGCGGCGCGCGGTCATCGCCACGTCGTCATGGGCGATGACCAGCGCGGCCGCGCCATCGGAGACCAGCGAGCAATCCGTGCGCTTGAGGGGCGGCGCGACATAGGGGTTCTTCTCGCTTTCGGCACGGCAGAAGGCGAAGCCCAGATCACGGCGCATCTGCGCCCAGGGGTTGTCCACGCCATTGGCATGGTTCTTGGCGGCGATGGTGGCCAGCGCGTCCGACTGGTCGCCATGGCGCTGGAAATAGGCCTCGGCGATGCGACCAAACACGCCGGCGAAGCCGCCGGTGATGCCCGATTCGGTCTTGAGGTAGCTCGCCTTCAGCAGGATCTCGCCGATCTGCGGCCCCGGTGTTGCGGTCATTTTCTCGGCGCCGATCACCAGCGTCACCCGCCCGCGCCCGGCCTTGATGAAATCAAGCGCGCCATGGATCGCGGCACTGCCCGTGGCGCAGGCATTCTCATAGCGCGTGACCGGCCGGAAGCGCAGTTCCGGCAGATGCTGCAGCACCAGGCTGGCCGGGAAATCCTGGGGCAGGAAGCCGCCATTGAAGGTGCCAAGGAAGATGCCGTCCACATCCTCGGGCGCGACGCACGCATCCTCGATCGCCTGGCGCGCGACCAAGCCGATCAGCGCCTCGATATCCGGCGCGTCGTCGAGCTTGCCAAAGCGGCTATGCGACCAGCCGATGATGCAGGGTTCGGTCATGATGCGTCCTCCGTCGGCGGCGATTCTAGCGGCGAAGATCGCGGGTAGCGAATCACCTGGGTATCGCGCACGTTCTCGTCATCTGGCATGCCAGGAGGGAGAGCCTTTGGCCAAGCCAAACACCGCCGATCCGACCGGCCGCCGCGAGGCCTTGCCCCGCGGCGCGATCACGGTTGCGGGCGGGCATGTCGGCAGCCGGGTGTTGTTGCTGTTGGCCAGCATGGCCGGTGCTGCGGTCCTGGTGCTGACGTGGGCGATCGCGCTGGACATCGTCAAGTCCGAGCACACCGAGCGCGATTTCGCCGCGCAGTCCCGCGCCATGCAGGCCGCCCGGCAGGGGCGCGACGCTGTGCCGCGCGCGCTGGAGCCTGCTGATCGCGCGCTGGCCCTGTTGCAGGCGCGCGCCGCCGCACTGGCGCGCTATGCGCGGCCCGAGGCCGAGGGAATCGAGCAATCCCTGATCGCACTGGCCCGTCGCGGCCAGGATGGCATCCGCGCCATGGCGGTGACCGATGCCGCGGGCGCCGTGACCTGGCAGACGCAGCCAGGCGCGCTCGGACCGTGGCTGGGCAACGCCGAATTCTTCATGGCGCATAGCTTTGGCCGCATGTCGCCGGTGCTGGGTCGTTTCAGCGGGCCAGCGGGCGGCGGCATGATGACGCTTTCCTACCCGCTGCTGGCCGCCAATGGCGCTTTTGTGGGCGTGGCGGTGGCGGTGCTGGAACCCTCGCGTCTGGCGCAGGCGCTGCCGGCCATGGTCGCGCCGGGCGATGCACAGGTGCTGCTGTTCCACAGCGACGGCGCGCTGCTGGCCCGCGGCCGCAGCGCCAGCCAAGGGCAGGCCGCGCTTCGCCTGGACCCGGCTCTGCTGCCCGAAGCCGGCAGCGGCGGCGAGCGCAGCCTGGTGCGCCGCGAAGGCAGCGAGGGCCGCGCCACCGCACATGGCAGCGCGCTGGTGTCGGGCCTGGATCTGGTGGTGCTGGCCAGCATCGAGGAAGCCGCGGGCGGCCTGTCGCTGACGCGCATCGCCATCGCCATCGTGATCTATGGGCTGGCGGGCGGGCTGTCTTGCCTGGTGGCGCTCGGCTTGCTCTGGCTATTCGGGCGCGTGTTGCGGGCCGCCGAGGGGCCGGTGCAAATGATCGACCTGCAGGCTGTGCCCGTGCCCGAGCCCGAGCCGGCACCTGCAGCCCAGGCCTTGCAGCGCAATGAAGTGGTGCCGCCGATGCGCAGCCCGCCCCCGCCTGCGCCGCCCCCCGCCCCCCTGCCACTACCCATCCTGCCACCGCCCATCCTGCCTAGCACGCCGGCCGCCGGCATGATCGAGGCACTGCCCACGGTCGCCTATGCCGCGCGCATCACCCATGGCGCCGAACAGGCGGTGCGCATCACCGCCGTCAATTCCACGCTGCGGCAATTGACCGGTTGGGAGGCAGCCGTGTTCCAGGATGTGGCGCGCTGGCAGCGCACCATCGATTGGGGCAGCTATCCTTCGGGCCCGCCATTGCTCGAACGCCTGGGCCAGGCCGCGCCTGAGGGGGATGCCGTGCCGGAAGCCCAGGTCGAGTACCGTCTGCGCCGCCCCGATGGCACGTGGATGTGGCTGCGCGAGACCGCCAAGGTGCTCGCGCGCCATCCGGGCCATGTGGATGTGCTCGGCTGCCTCGCCGATGTGACGCGCGAGCGCGAGCTTGCCGCCCAGGCCGACAGCGCGAGCCGCGTGGCCGCGCGCGGCGCCATGGCCGCGGGCCTTGCGCATGAATTGAACCAGCCCTTGGCGGTGATGTCGCTCGCCGCCGAGAACGCGCTGGAAGCGCTGGAAGAAGGCGCCGCCGGCATCCCCGAGGCACTGACCCGCCTGCGTCGCATCGCTACCCAGGCCGAGCGCGCCAAGGTGATCGCGGCGCAATTGCGCAGCTTCGCCCGGCTGGAGGCTGCGGTGCTGGAACCGGTCTCGCTACATGCCGCGACACGCGCCGCGCTCAGCCTGACCAATGCCACGCTGCAGGAACATGGTGTCGAGGTCGCGCTGCGCCTGGACCCCGCGCTGCCGGCGGTGCGCGGCCAGCCGGTGCTGGTGGAGCAGGTGATCGTCAACCTGATCCTCAACGCCAAGGATGCCATCGCTTCGCGCGCCGAAGGTCCCCGCCGGCTGATCATCATCGGCGAGCCGGGCATGGAGGCGCATGAGGTGCGCCTTTTGGTCAGCGACACCGGCGGCGGCATCCCGGCCGAGGCGATTGAGCGCGTCTTTGACCCCTTCTTCACGACGAAATCATCGACCAAGGGGACAGGTCTGGGCCTGCCGCTCTGCCGGTCCATCATGCTGCGATTCGGCGGCGGCATCGCGCTCACCAACCTTCCCAGCGGCCTGGGCGCGGTGGCGGTGCTGACCTTCCAGCGCGCGCGCAACCCGAATGCCGAGGCGCTTCAGGACCAGCCGCTGTCACAGGGGGTCTAGCCCGATGCCGCTGATGCGGCCTAGGAGTCGCGCATGCGCATTCTGCTTCCCCTGCTGATCATCCTGGCCTCCTGCGCGCCGCCGATCGAGACGCGCTACCTGCCGCCGCCCATGGAAATGGGCGGGGCGGATGGCATGTGTGCGGCGCAATGCGAGATCACGCAAAGGCAATGCATCAATGCCGCGCAGTCCAGCGTAGGCGCCTGTTTCGGCGCCGATGCGGTGATGGCGCGCGGTTTCAACGCCAGCGGGCGCGCGGTGGGCGCTGGTGTCGAGGCGCCGATCTGTCTCGCGGACCGCATGGCCTGCCAGGCCAGCTTCAACGCCTGCTGGCAGGAGTGCGGCGGCGTGGTGCAGCAACTACGCGCAGGGCCGGTGCGGGAGCAGGAACTGACCACGCCCTTCGTGGTGCCGCCCTTGCCGGGTGCGGTGCGGCAGACGCCGGTGCCGGCACAGCGGATGCGGATCCGGCGCGAGGACATGCAGCGGGACGGGTTGATGTAGGCGGGAATGGTGCTGCCAGAGAGGATTGAACTCTCGACCTCTCCCTTACCAAGGGAGTGCTCTACCACTGAGCTACGGCAGCGCCGGTGGCCGAATACCCGCACTGCGCACGCGCCGCAAGCCCGCTTGACGCCGCGCGCTACCCGCGCGACGCACCCCATCATGCCCGACAAGCCCCAGCCCTCCAAGGAAGAGCGCCTGGCCGCCGCGCTGCGGGAGAATCTGCGCAAGCGCAAGGCGCAGGCCCGGGCGCGTGAAGCCCCGCCCCCGCCGCCCAAGCCGGACGAGAAGAAGTAACGCGGTTGCGGCCCCCTGCCCCCTGGTCTATCGGGGCCATCCACCGCAACCCACCAGGCCCCGCCACCCATGCCCATCATGCCCGACAGCTGGATCCGCCGCATGGCCGCGGAACACGGCATGATCGAACCCTTCGTCGAGGCGCAGCAGCGCCAGGGCGTGATCAGCTATGGCGTGTCCAGCTTCGGCTATGACGCCCGCGCGGCGGCCGAGTTCAAGATCTTCACCAATGTCGACAACGCCATCGTCGACCCCAAGAGCTTCGACGATACCGGCTTCGTCACGCGCACGAATGATGTCTGCATCATCCCGCCCAATTCCTTCGTGCTGACGCACACCATCGAATATTTCCGCATCCCGCGCGATGTGCTGGTCATCTGCCTCGGCAAATCCACCTATGCGCGCTGCGGGCTGATCGTGAATGTCACGCCGCTGGAGCCCGAATGGGAGGGCCAGGTCACGATCGAGATCAGCAACACCACGCCCCTGCCCGCCAAGGTCTACGCCAACGAAGGCATCTGCCAATTCCTGTTCCTCAAGGGCGATGCGCCGCCGGAGGTCAGCTACAAGGACCGACGCGGCAAATACATGGGCCAGCGCGGCGTCGCATTGCCGAGGTTGTAGTGGACAGGATTCGCATCAAGGGTGGCCGCCCGCTCAACGGCACCATCCCCATTTCCGGCGCGAAGAACGCCGTGCTGGCGCTGATGCCCGCCGCCCTGCTGGGCGACGGCGCACTGACCCTGTCGAACGTGCCGAACCTGGCGGATGTGCAGACCATGACCGCGCTGCTGCGCGAATTGGGCATGGGCGTCGCGCATGACACCGCCGCGCGCACCACCACCATCACCGGCCCCGCGACGGCGCATGAGGCGCCCTATGACATCGTGCGCAAGATGCGCGCATCGGTACTAGTGCTGGGCCCGCTGGTGGCGCGGCATGGCATCGCGCGCGTCTCGCTGCCCGGCGGCTGTGCCATCGGCACGCGCCCGGTGGACCTGCATTTAAAGGGCCTGGAGGCGATGGGTGCCACCATCGCCGTAGAGGGCGGGTATATCGAGGCCCGCGCGCCCGAGGGTGGCTTGCGTGGCGCGCGCATCATCTTCCCCGTGGTCTCGGTTGGTGCCACCGAAAACCTGCTGATGGCCGCCACCCTGGCCAAAGGCGACACCGAACTGGTCAACGCCGCGCGCGAACCGGAAATCGAGGACCTGGCGCTTTGCCTGATGCGCATGGGTGCCCGCATTGAGGGCATCGGCACCGACCGCCTGCGCATCCAGGGCGTGGGCGCGCTGGTCGGCGGCGAACACCCAGTCGTCGCCGACCGGATCGAGGCTGGCACCTATGCCTGCGCTGCCGCCATCACCGGCGGCGAGGTGCTGCTGGGCGGCGCCAGGCTGGACCATCTGGGCGCCGTCGCCCGCGTGCTGCGCGAGGCAGGCGTCGGTGTGGCCGAAGAACCAGCGGGCCTTCGCGTGTCCCGCATGAACGGCCTGCATGGCGTCGATGTGGTCACCGAACCCTTCCCCGGTTTCGCCACCGACATGCAGGCGCAGTTCATGGCGCTGATGTGCGTGGCGCAAGGTGCCAGCATGGTCACCGAAACCATCTTCGAAAATCGCTTCATGCATGTGCCTGAACTGGCTCGCATGGGTGCTCGCATCAATGTGCATGGTGCCAGCGCCATCGTGCGCGGCGTGCCATCGCTGTCCGGCGCGCCGGTCATGGCCACCGACCTGCGCGCCAGTGTCTCGCTCGTGCTGGCAGGCCTGGCCGCGCGGGGCGAGACCATCGTCAACCGCGTCTATCACCTTGACCGCGGCTATGAACGGCTGGAAGACAAGCTGGCCGCCGTTGGCGCGGATGTGGAGCGCATGAAGTGACCAAGGGGCGGAAACGACATCGACACAGCTTCGCGTGATCGCCGTCATATCGTCACACCCTTTGCGTTAGCTTCGGACATGGACCAGCCACTTCCCTCCCCGGCCATTGGCGGGCTTGCCGCCCCGCTCGTCATCGCCCTGCCCAAAGGGCGCATCCTGCGCGAATTGCTGCCGGTGCTCTCCCGCGCGGGCCTGATGCCCGCCGCGGATTGCGCCGATGAAGACAGCCGCCGCCTGCGCTTCGAAACCGCCGATGCCGCGGTCGATGTGATCCGCGTGCGCCCCTTCGATGTTGTGACCTTCGTCGCCCATGGCGCCGCGCAGATCGGCATCGCGGGCGCCGATGTGCTGATGGAATTCGACACGCCGGAGGTCTATGCGCCGCTCGACCTTGGCATCGCCGCGTGCCGTGTTTCGGTGGCAGCGCCCATCGATGCGCCGGTGGAGGATACATCGCGCCTCTCGCGCATCGCGGTCGCCACCAAATACCCCAACATCGCGCGCCGCCATTACGCGGCGAAGGGTATCCAGGCGGAGATCGTGCACCTGAACGGCGCGATGGAACTGGCCCCTTCGATGGGCCTGTCGCGCGTCATCGTCGACCTGGTCGCTACCGGCGCAACGCTCAGCGCCAATGGCCTGCGCGAGACGGAGGTGATCGCCCACGTCACCTCACGCCTGATCGTCAATCGCTCGGCGCTCAAGACCATGCCCGACGAGATCACCGCGCTGATCGCGCGTGTCCGCGCGGCACTCGCATGAAGCGCCTTTCGACCATCGCTCCCGATTTCGAAACGCGCTTCTCAGCGCTGCTGGAAGACGCGCGCGAGACCACCCAGCGCGTGGATGCCGCGGTCGCCGCCATCATTGCCGAGGTGCGCGCGCGCGGTGACGCGGCGGTGGCGGAGTACACCACCCGCTTCGACCGCTGGCCGGCCGAACATCTGCGTGTCAGCCCGGCCGAGATCGCCGCCGCCGAGGCCTCGGTGGCGCCGGAACTGCTCGCCGCACTCGACCACGCCGCGCGCCGCATAGAAGCCTTCCACCGGGCGCAGATGCCCGCCGATATCCGCATCGATGACCCGGCCGGCCTGACTCTGGGCATGCGCTGGGGTGCCCTGGATGCGGTCGGCATCTATGTGCCCGGCGGCAAGGCGGCCTACCCATCCTCGGTGCTGATGAACGCGATCCCCGCGCGCGTCGCCGGTGTGCCGCGCGTGGCCATGTGCGTGCCCACGCCCGATGGCGTGCTGAACCCGCTGGTGCTGGCCGCCGCTCGCCGCGCTGGTATCACGGAAGTGCACCGCATCGGCGGCGCGCAGGCCGTCGCCGCGCTCGCCCATGGCACCGCGACCATCGCGCCGGTGGACCGCATCGTCGGCCCAGGCAATGCCTATGTGGCCGAGGCGAAGCGCCAGGTTTTTGGTCGTGTCGGCATCGACAGCATCGCCGGCCCCTCGGAGGTCGTGGTCATCGCCGACGCCAGCAACAACGCTGGCCATGTCGCGCTGGATCTGCTGGCCCAGGCCGAACATGACGAAGCCGCGCAATCCATCCTCATCACCAATGACGCCGCTTTCGCGGACGCCGTCACAGCCGCGGTGGATACGGCGCTGGCCACCCTGCCCCGCGCCGCGATCGCCGGCGAAAGCTGGCGCGCGCATGGCGCGGTGATCCTGGTGCGCGACTGGGACGAGGCCGCGGCCCTGACCAACCGCCTGGCGCCGGAACACCTGCAGATCATGCTGCCGGACGCCGCGGCGCTCTTCGCGCGCATCCGCCATGCGGGCGCGGCCTTCCTGGGGCGCTGGTGCCCCGAGGCGGTGGGCGACTATATCGCCGGCCCCAACCATGTGCTGCCCACCGGGCGTTCTTCGCGCTACGCCTCCGGCCTGTCGGTGTTCGATTTCCTCAAGCGCACCACCTGGGTCGCGGCCGGGGAAGCAGGCCTGCGCGCCATCGGCCACGACGCCGTGCGCCTGGCCGAGGCGGAGGGGCTTTCGGCGCATGCCATGTCGATCGCGCAGCGACTCGCTTGACCTTGTTGCCGCCCCGCACCATGGTGCGGCCCGCGTGGGCGCCGGGTCCGCGCCTGCCCCCAATCCGGAAGGTTCCCATGCAGTTGGTCATGCATGTCTAAAGAAGACATGATCGAGTTCAGCGGCCAGGTGGTCGAATTGCTGCCCAATGCGATGTTCCGCGTGAAGCTGGACAACGAACACATGGTGCTGGCCCACACATCGGGAAAGATGCGTAAGAACCGCATCCGTGTGCTGGCGGGTGACCGGGTGAATGTCGAAATGACGCCCTACGACCTGACCAAGGGCCGCATTACCTTCCGCTTCAAATAGGCCAACGGCCTTTTTGACTGTCGCGCTCTCGGGCGCCGGGCGCGGCGTTCAGCCACTTGGCTTTCGGCGCATGTCTGGCGCAGCATACTCGCAAGGCTTGTGGGCGCCCTGCGGCCCAATCCTCTCGAGACCGCTCGCACCTTGGTTGCTATGGCCAGCGCGCCTGCGCAGCGCTACTGCCACCGCAGATGTCCCGCCCGCCCCTCATTCTCGCCTCCGGCAGCCCGCGCCGCCTTGAACTGCTGGCACGCATCGGCGTCGTGCCCGATGAAGTGCGCGCGGCCGATATCGACGAAACCCCGCTCAAGGCCGAATTGCCGCGACTGCTGGCCGCGCGCCTGTCGCGCGCCAAGGCCGATGCCGCCGCGATACCCGGCGCACTGGTTCTGGCGGCCGACACCGTGGTCGGCGTGGGGCAGCGCATCCTGGGCAAGGCGCGCGATGCGGATGAAGCGCGGCGCTTTCTCGAACTGCTCTCCGGCCGCCGCCACCGTGTGATCACCGGCGTTGTGCTGGCAGGCCCCGGTGCTGAACGCCGCGCGCGCCTGGTCACCAGCATCGTCACCTTCCAGCGCCTGACCGCCGCACAAATCGACGCCTATCTCGCCACCGATGAATGGCGCGGCAAGGCCGGAGCCTACGCCATCCAGGGCGCGGCCGAGGCCTGGTGCCGCTTCCTCTCGGGCAGCCATTCGAACGTGGTGGGATTGCCCCTGCACGAGACAGCGCAACTGCTGCGGGGCGCCGGATGGCTCAGGCCGTAATCCGCATCAGCCGCTCGCCCGGCGAACGCCGCACGGCGCTGCTGCTCGATGGCGTGCTGCGCGAGGCCTGGGTGGAACGCCCGAGCCGGCCCGATGGCGTGGGCGATGTGGTGGCCGCGCGCGTATCGGCTCTTGCCCCCGCCATGGCCGGCAGCTTCGTCAACATGCCCGATGGCGCCACCGGCTTCCTGCCCGATTCCGAAGCGCGCGGTACGGCACTGCATGAAGGGCTGCTGGTGGTCGCGCGCGTCACCCGCGCCGCGCAGGGCAGCAAAGGCCCGCGCCTGTCGATCAAACGCGCGCCCGCGATGGCCGCGACCGCGCCGGGCATCCTGGCGCGTGGGCCCGATGCCGCACAGCGCCTGGCCGCGGCGCATCCTGATGCCGCGCGCATCGCCGATGATCGTACGGAGGCCACGCGTCTGGCCGCGCAATACGAGCCCCATGCCTTCGATGACACGCTGGAGGCCGAGTTCGATACGCTGGCCGAACCGCGCGCCGTGCTGGCCGGCGGCGGCGTGCTCTGGGTGCAGACGACGCAGGCGCTGACCGCGCTGGACGCGGATGCCGGCGCACAATCCGCCGGGCGCGACCGCAACGCGCAGCGCCGCTTCAACACCGTCCTGGTCGCCGAGGCTGCGCGGCAGATCCGCCTGCGCAACCTCGCCGGCGCCATCCTGCTCGACATCGCGGGGCTGGCGGTGAAGGAACGCGCAGCCTGGGAAGCGCCGCTGCGCACGGCCCTGGCCGCCGACCCGCTATGCGAGTTGCTCGGCCTCGGCCCGCTCGGGCTGTTCGAGATGCGGCGCGCGCGCATCCACCTGCCGCTGGCCGAAACGCTGGCTGATCCGGTGACACCAGCGCTGCGCCTGCTGCGCCAGGCCGCGCGCGAGGCCGCAGCCGCGCCGCATCGCCGCCTTGCCATGCGCGCGCCCGCCCGCGCGCTGCAAGCCCTGCGCGCCATGCCCGAGGCGCTGGCCGAATACGCAGCCCAGGCCACGCACCCCATCACCCTTCAGGAAGGCCCGTCCGAGATCACCGATGCCTGATCCCAAGCCCTGCCCGGTCTGCCGCAAGCCCGCCGCACCCAAGCCGCTGGCGCCATTCTGCTCGGAGCGCTGCCGCCAGGTCGATCTCGGGCGCTGGCTGACAGAGGCCTATGTGGTGCCCGGCCCCCCGGCGGGCGAGGAGACAGAGGCGGATTGATCAGGCATCTTCAGTCTGATCAGTGAGCCGGCCTGTAGACAGGCATCAGAAAGCGAGCAGGTTGTCGCGGAACATGTCGTGCGGGTAGTCGCGGCGTGACAGGCCGCGCGCCTGCAAGGCCGGTACCAGGCCATCGACAATCTCCGCGATCACGCGGCGGCTGGTGTCGTTGGTGGTGATCAGGAAGCCATCGCCGCCGACCTCCTCCATCACTTCGGCCATGCGGCGGGCGACAGTGTCGGGGCTGCCCACCAGATCCACACTGCCCGGATTGCCGCGCATCGCCATCATCGCCTGGCGCAGCGTCTTGTTGCCGGCAACGCGCTTGAAGTCGTCGAGCGATTGCTGATGCCCATTGGTGGTCAGGTGCATGGACGCGACAGGTGCATCGAGGTCATAGGCCGCGAAATCGATATTGGTGATCTTGCCGAAATGCCCGAGCAGCTGCGGCAGCGAGGCCTCGGCGCGGCGGTAGCGTTGCTCCTGGCGCAACTGCGCCTCCGCGTCGGTCTCGCCGATCAGCGGGGAGACCAGGAACAGCACCTTGATGCGGTCCGGGTCGCGGCCCTGTTCGGCAGCCAATCGCCGCACATCCTCGCGATAGGCGCGCATGCCAGCCGTGCCCTTCACCGCGGCCACGATGGTATCGGCATGCAGCGAGGCGAATTGCTTGCCGCGCGGGCTGCCGCCGGCCTGCGCGATCACCGGCCGGCCCTGCGGGCAAGGCCCCGAATTCAACGGACCGCGGGTCTTGTACCACTGCCCGTCGAAATCGACCGCACGCACGCGGGCGTGGTCGGCCAGCATGCCGGTCGTGGTGTCGGCGACCAGCGCGGCGGGGTCCCAGGAATCCCACAGCCCGTTCACGGCGGCCATGTATTCATCGGCCATGTCATAGCGCAGGTCGTGGTCCGGCATGCCGGGCAGGCCGTAATTGCGTGCGGCGTAGTCGGAACTGCCGGTGACCATGTTCCAGCCGATGCGGCCTGCGGAAACCTGGTCGAGCGTCGCGATCAGCCGTGCCAGCAGATAGGGCGGATAGGCGAAGGTGGAGAGCGTGGGCACGATGCCAATGCGGCTGGTGGCGGCAGCCATCAGTGTGGCGATGACGGATGGGTCCTGGCGCGGCGTGGACAGGCCGTGGTGCAGATAGAGTTCGCGGCTGTTGCCGTAGCTCTCCCCGACATAGGAACTATCCTCGATCAGCACGTAGTCGAACCGGCCGCGTTCGAGGTGGCGAGCGAGATCGACGAAGAATTCCGGCTGCCGCCAGTCGCGCCCGATGGCGCCGGTGAAGGGTTCGCCCCAGGCCTGCACGGAGGAACCCTGCAGAAACCAGCCGAGATGGAACATCATCCCGCCAGTCAAGCAATGCTATCGGTGAACTGCAAGGCCGCGAGCCTGGCGTAGAGGCCACCCTGCCGCAGCAATGCCTCGTGATTGCCCATGGCGATGATGCGCCCGCTCTCCATCACGACAATCCGGTCGGCGCCGCGGATGGTGGCGAGCCGATGCGCGATGACCAGCGTGGTGCGGCCATGCGACAGGCGGGCCAGCGCCTGCTGCACCTCCTGTTCGCTCTCGGCATCCAGCGCGCTGGTGGCCTCGTCCAGCAGCAGGATGGGGGCGTCGCGCAGCACGGCACGCGCGATCGCGATGCGCTGACGCTGGCCGCCGGAGAGCTTGGCGCCGCGCGGGCCGAGCGGCGTGTCGAAGCCCTGCGGCAGCGCCGCGATGAAACCGGCAGCGGCAGCGGCAACGGCCGCGGCGTGCAGTGCCGTGTCATCGGCATCCGGGCGGCCGAAGCGGATATTCTCGGCCACCGTGCCGGAAAAGATCAGCGGCTCCTGCGCGACCAGCGCCATGCGCGCGCGCAGCGCGACGGGGTCGGTCGTCCGGATGTCTGTACCATCGACCATCACGCGCCCCTGGTCGGGGTCCATGAAGCGCAGCAGCAGCTTCAGCACGGTGGTCTTGCCGGCACCGGAGGGACCAACCAGCGCCACGCGCTCGCCCGCGCGCAAGGCCAGCGCAAGTTCGGAAATGGCGTTGCGCCCGACACGACCGGGATAGGTGAAGGAGACATTCTCGAAGGTCGCCTCGCCGCGCGGCGGCGGCAGGATGGCGGGCGTCGCGGGCGGTGCGATGGCAGGCTGTTCGGCCAGGATTTCGCAGAGCCGGTCGGCCGCCGCCGCGGCCCGCTGCACCTCCCCCCACACCTCGCTCATGGTCGCCATGCTTTGCGCCATCAGCACGGCGTAGAACACGAAGGACGACAATTCGCCCGCGCTCATCCGCCCGGCCAGCACATCGCGGCCGCCGACCCACAGGCTGAAGGTGATGGCACCAAAGCCCAGCAGGATCACCGCCAGCACCAGCACCGCGCGCGTAGCAATCCGGCGCAAGGCGGCCTGCACGCTGCGCTCGGCGTCGGCTGCAAAGCGCGCGCGCACGGCGTCTTCCTGGGTGAAGGCCTGGACCGTGGAAATGCCGTTCAGCGCTTCCTCGGCCGTGGCGGAGAGGTCGGCCACGCGTTCCTGCGTGTCGCGCGAGAGGCGGCGTTCGCGACGGCCGAACCAGATCAGCGGCACGACCACCAGGGGCACCACCAGCAGCGTGATGGCGGCGAGCTTCATGCTGGTCACGACCAGCAGGATGAAGGCGCCCGCCCCCAGCAGCGCGTTGCGCAGCGCCATGGAAATCGCGCTGCCGACCAGGGATTGCAGCAGGCCCACATCGGCCGTCAGGCGCGAGAGGATATCACCGGTGCGCGCGGCCTCGAACCAGGCGGGCGGCAGGGAGAGCACATGGTCGAAGACGGCGCGGCGCAGGTCGGCGGCGACGCGTTCACCAAGCCAGGTGACCAGAAAATAGCGGCATGCTGTGGCCATGCCGAAGCCGATGACCAGCGCGAACATCAATGCCGCCGCGCCGTCCAGGCCGCCGGCGCCGAAGCCTTCGTCGATCAAATGCCGCAGCCCCTGGCCAAGCCCCAGCAGGAAGGCGCCGCCGGCCAGCAGCGCGAGGCCGGCGAGCGCGGCGCGTCGCCAATGCGGCCGAAGATACGGGAAGAGCAGACGAAGGGACGAAATCGAGGAGGTTTTCACGCCCCATTGTCGCGCCGCGCGCGCAGCCTGGCCAGTTCCTCCGACAGCGGCGATGCGGTCTGCGCCCAGGGGCCTGCTGTGGGGCCTGCTATGGGGCCTTCGGCGCGCAGGGCTTCGGATGCGGCGGGCGCCTCCGGCGCTTCGAGGGGGGCGACCTCGGCGATCGGGCCCGGATCGCGGCCGCCGGCGAAGCGCACCAGCGCCGCGATGCGATCGGCGATCGGCGGATGCGTGGACCACAGTGACGGGCCGCTCGCGCCGCTGGCGCTGTGCAGCAGCATGGCCTGCACCTGGCCCGGCAGGTTGGGCATGGCCGCCTGGGCCTCGATGCGCCGCAGGGCGTTGATCATGGCATCGGCATCGCCAGTGATGGCGACCGCGCCGGCATCGGCCAGGTATTCGCGGTTGCGCGAGAGTGCCAGGCGAAGCGCGACTGAGAGCGTGGCCGCGACGATGATGATGATGATGCCGATGATGATGATGACGATGGCCAGGCCCGAATTGTTGGACGAACCGCTGCGCCGGCCGCGTGGCAGCCAGCGCCAGCCCCCGCCGCGTCGCGCGGGTTCTTCGGGTGGCGGCGCCTCCTCGCGCGGGGGTGGCGCAGGCGTGCCGCCGCTGCTGCCGCCACCGCCGAAGCCCAGCGTCATGATGCCGCTGAAGATCGCCGCGATCACCGCCAGCCGCGCATCGCCGTTGCGGATATGCACTAGTTCATGCGCCAGCACGGCCGAGAGCTCCCGGTCGTCCAGCGCATCGACGAGCCCGCGCGTGACGGTAATGACGCCAAGCTTGCGCGACAGGCCGGAGGCGAAGGCGTTGCGCGCCTGGGTCTCGATCAGGCCAAGGCGGGGCATGGTCTCGCCGCGGCTGATGCACAGTGTCTCCATCAGGTCCCACAGGCGTTTGTCGCTCTCGCGCGTGACGGGATGCGCGCCGGTGATCCAGTCCATGATGCGCTGATGCGTGGCCAGCGCGATGGCGAACCAGGCGCCTGCCAGGATCAGGCCGAGGCCGAAAAACCAAGGCAGGTTGTGCCAGGCATCGGCGAAGGCAGCGACGATGCTGTCCGACCCGGCAGCGAAGATCACCGAGATCCCGAAGGCCATGAAGGCCAGCAGCAGCGGAAAACCCGCGAGCAGCAGCAGCGCGCGGGCATTGTTGTTCCAGATATGCGTGGACAGCCCGATGGCGGGCGTGAACATCAGAACTTAACGCTCGGCGCGGCTTCGACCGCGGCGCGCTCGGCCTCCTGCACCTCGAAGAAGCCACGAGGCGTGAAGCCGAACATGTTGGCGATCAGGACGGCGGGGAATTGCTCGATGGCGGTGTTGAGCTCGGCCACCGCATTGTTGAAGAAGCGCCGGGCGGCCGCGATCTTGGTCTCGATGTTCGACAGTTCGCGCTGCAATTCCAGGAAGTTGGTGTTGGCCTTCAGGTCCGGATAGGCCTCGCTCAGCGCGAAGAGCTGGCGCAGCGCACCCGAGAGCGCGCCCTCCGCCGCACCGGCTGCTTCTGGCCCCTGTGCCGAGACAGCGGCATTGCGCGCGCGCACCACGGCATCGAGCGTGGATTTCTCGTGGCCCGCATAACCCTTTACGGTCTCGACCAGGTTCGGCACCAGGTCATGCCGCTGCTTCAACTGCACATCCACATCGGCCCATGCCTGGTTGCCGGTCTGCCGCAGCGCGACGAGGCGGTTGTAGATGCCGATGAACAGCAGCCCAACGCCGAGAATCACGGCGCCAAACACCAACAATACGATCAGGGATGTGGACATGCTCGGGCCTTCCGGTTTTGCGAAAATCTATCAGGACCGCGAGGGGTCGAACATCCGCTTCAGCGCCAGGCCGTAATCGCCATAGCCTAGCTGGCGCGAGGGGTGTTCGGCCGCCCATCGCGTGACGCGTTGCGGCAGACGGGTTTCGAACATGAAGGCCATGGTGCCCTCCAGCTTGTGCGGCGCGAGCGGCGCGGTGCTGGCTTTTCCGAAGGCCTCGGCGTCGGGGCCGTGCGGCAGCATGCAGTTGTGCAGACTGAATCCGCCGGGAGTGAAGCCCTGCGGCTTGGCGTCATATTGACCGTAGATCAGGCCCATGAATTCGCTCATGACATTCATGTGATACCAGGGTGGGCGGAAGGTGTTTTCGGCAACCATCCAGCGATCAGGGAAGATGACGAAATCGACATTGGCGGTGCCCGGCGTTTCGCTCGGGCTGGTCAGCACGGTGAAGATCGACGGGTCCGCATGGTCGAACAGCAGCGGCCCGACCGGCGAGAAGCGGCGCAGATCGTAGCTGTAGGGTGCGTAGTTGCCGTGCCAGGCGACGACGTCGAAGGGCGAGTGGCCGATCTCCGATTCCCACAACTGGCCGCCCCAGCGCAGCATGACGCGATGCGGGGTTTCGTCATCCTCGAAGCGCGCGGTAGGGTATTGGAAATCGCGCGGGTTCGCGAGGCAATTGGCGCCGATCGGGCCGCGTTCGGGCAGGGTCAACGCACCGCCATAGTTTTCCATCAGGTAGCCGCGCGCGGGGCCGCCCTTGAGCTCCACGCGGAACTTCACGCCACGCGGGATCACGACCACTTCGCCGGGTGCTGCGTCGAGCAATCCGAACTCGGTGACGAAGCGCAGCGCGCCTTCCTGCGGCAGCACCAGCATCTCTGCATCCGCGTTCCAGAAGGTCTCATGCGTCATGCTCCGCGTCGCGAAATAGAGCTGTGCCGCGATGCCGGTCTGCGCGGTCGTATCGCCGCAGGTGGTTGCGGTGTGGATGCCCTCAATGAATGAGTGCGGCGCGTCGGGGATTGGCACCGGGTTCCAGCGCAGCGGCTGCGGCGGCAGGTCGGCGCCAGCATCGGGGGCTGCCAGCCACAACGGCGTGGCGCGCTTGCGCATATGGCCCATGTGACCCAGCGTGGGGCGGATGCGGTAGAGCCAGCTGCGCTCATTGCGCGCCCGCGGCGCGGTGAAGGGCGAGCCCGAGAGCTGTTCCGCGTACAGCCCATAGGCGCAGCGCTGCGGGCTGTTGCGGCCGATGGGCAGCGCGCCGGGCAGCGCCTCCGTCTCGAACTGGTTGCCGAAGCCGGACATGGTCGGCGCCAGGCCTTGTCCCGATGGGGCATGCGCGGTGGGAGAGATGATGTTCATGGCTGCTGACTAGCACATCGCGCAAAATGGTTTCAACTGCAACCATTCCTGCGGCCATGCCGGCTCGTGAAACGAATCATCACACCGCGGGTCATTCCGCCTTCGCGGATCGCGCTCTACACTGCGGCGCATGCAACGACGCCTGATTGCCCTGCTGCCGCTTGCCGCCTGCGCCGCGCCACCCGCACAGCCCAGCCTGAGCGGCACGAACTGGCGCCTGCTGGCTGCAGAGGAACCGGCGCCGACCCTGCAATTCACCACCGGCAGCCAAGGCCTGAGCGGCGCCGGCTTTTCCGGCTGCAACCAGTTCATGGGCCGCGTCGTGACCGGCCCCGATGGCGCGCTGCGCTTCATGGGCGTGGCCGGCACGATGATGGTCTGTGACCCGGGCAGCGATGCGCAGGAAGCGCGGGTGCTGCAAGGGCTGAACAATGTTCGCCGCATCCGCCTCGCGGCCGACAGGCTCGAGATGCTAGGCCATGATGGCGCGCTGCTTTTGACCTGGGGGCGCGGCTGATGCGGGTGTTGCTGGTGCTGCTGGCGCTCACCGCGCCGGCCTTGGCGCAGCGCGAAGCGGTCGTCAGCGCGCATCCGCTGGCCAGCGAGGCGGGGCTGTCCATGCTGCGCGCCGGCGGCCATGCGATCGATGCGGCGATCGCAGCACAGCTCGTGCTGTCGGTGGTGGAGCCGCATGCCAGCGGCATCGGTGGCGGCGCGCTGTTGCTGCATTGGGATGGGGCGCGCCTGTCGCATCTGGACGGCCTTGCCGCAGCACCCGCGCGCATCACGGCGCGGCTGGTGGATGATGCGGAT
The DNA here is from genome assembly GCA_026400775.1 of Alphaproteobacteria bacterium. Taxonomy (GTDB): domain Bacteria; phylum Pseudomonadota; class Alphaproteobacteria; order Acetobacterales; family Acetobacteraceae; genus Rhodovarius. The sequence goes on from JAPLOK010000260.1 coordinate 23,428, forward strand.
GGCTCAACCCTGCCCGCCGGCGCGGTGGCGCGTTCGGGTCGAGCGGTGGCGGTTCCCGGTGCCGTCGCCATGCTGGCCATGGCGCATGCGCGGCACGGCGCACTGCCGTGGGAGGCGCTGTTCGCACCCGCCATCGCGGCCGCCGAGCAGGGCTTTCCCATGCCGCGCTACCTGCACCAGGTGCTGCGCGCACGCGCCACCGCGCTGGCCGCCCTGCCCGCCACTCGCACCCTGTATTTCGGCGATGACGGCCAGCCGCTGCCGGTCGGGACGCTGCTGCGCAATCCGGCGCAGGCGCAATCGCTGCGACTGCTGGCGCGCCGTGGCCCGGCCGCGCTGCACCAGGGGCCGCTCGCGGAGCAATGGCTTGCCGCGATCAACGCCCACGCCCTGCCCGGCTGGACCACGCACGAGGACCTGGCCGCCTATGCCCCGCGCGAGCGGGAGGCGCTGTGCATGAGCGTCTTCGAACGCCGCGTATGCAGTGCAGCGCCGCCATCCTCGGGCGGGGTCGCGGTGTTGCAGATGCTGGGCTTGCTGGAACGCTGGGGCATCGCGCGCCACGCGCCCGATAGTGCCGCGGCGGCGCATCTGCTGATCGAGGCCAGCCGGCTGGCCACCGCTGATCGCCGTCGCTGGGTGGGTGACCCCGACCATGTCGGCGTACCGGCCGATGGCTTGCTGGACCGCGCCTATCTGGATGCGCGCGCCGCACTCGCCTCGCCCGAACGCGCGATGGCGCGTGTTGCCGCCGGCGACCCGCCGCGCCGGCATGGTGCCCTGCCCGCCGATGCAGCGCCGCTGGCCGAGGCCGCGACATCGCATGTCTCCGTGGTTGATGCGCAGGGCCGGGCGGTGGCGCTGACCACCACGAACAACCTGAATTTCGGCGCGGAACTCATGGCCGGCGGCTTCGCGCTGAACAACGCCATGACGAATTTCGCCACCGAACCGGGCTCGGCCGAGCGGCCTGCGCAAAATCGCATGCGTGCCGGCGCGCGGCCGGCGACCACCATGGCGCCCAGCATCGTCTTCGGCCCCGATGGCCAGCCCGAGATCATCCTGGGTGCGGGCGGCGGCGCGCGCATTGTCGATGCGGTGGCCATGGCACTGGTGGAAATGCTGGTCTGGCGGCGCGATGCGGCCACCGCCACAGCGCGCCCACGCATCGGCGCCGCGACCGGCACGGAGGAGGTGGAGCGCGACAGCCCCGCCGCCGCGCTCGGCCCCGCATTGACCGCACTGGGGCACAATCCGCAGGCCGCGGTGATGAACACCGGCCTCAACATCCTGCGCCGCGAAGCGGCCGGCTGGACCGGTGCGGCAGACCCCCGGCGCGACGGCCGGGTTGCCGCCCGGTAACCTGCTTGGCCACCGGGCTTGAGCGCGCGCGCCCAAGGGGCTAACCACGCCCCTCCAGAGCACATTGCATCACGACGGGCCTTAGCGCCGGAAGGGTTTTATCATGTTTGCACGCCTGTTCGGCTTTCTGTCCGCCGACATGGCCATCGACCTGGGGACCGCCAACACCCTGGTCTATGTGAAGGGCCGCGGCATCGTGCTGAACGAGCCATCGGTTGTCGCCATTTCCGATGTGAAGGGCCGCAAGCAGGTGCTGGCGGTGGGTGAGGAGGCCAAGCAGATGCTCGGCCGTACGCCTGGCAACATCTCCGCCATCCGGCCGCTGCGCGACGGCGTGATCGCCGATTTCGAAGTGGCCGAGGAGATGATCAAGCACTTCATCCGCAAGGTGCATAACCGGCGCAGCTTCGCCTCGCCCATGATCATCGTCTGCGTGCCGTCGGGCTCCACCGCTGTTGAGCGCCGCGCCATCCAGGAGAGCGCTGAGAGTGCGGGCGCGCGCAAGGTGCTGTTGATTGAGGAGCCGATGGCGGCTGCGATCGGCGCGGGCCTGCCGGTGACGGAACCCTCGGGCTCGATGGTGGTCGATATCGGCGGCGGCACCACGGAAGTGGCGGTGATTTCGCTGGGCGGCATCGTCTATGCGCGCTCGGTGCGCGTGGGCGGCGACAAGATGGATGAGGCTGTGATCAGCTACATCCGCCGCACCCACAACCTGCTGATCGGCGAGAGCAGCGCTGAGCGGATCAAGATGGAAATCGGCGCAGCCGCCGTACCCTATGATGACGGCGATGGCGACCTGACCGAGGTCAAGGGCCGCGATCTGATGAATGGTGTGCCGCGCGAGGTGGTCGTCTCCCAGCGGGAGATCGCGATCGCGCTGGCCGAACCGGTGACCAACATCGTCGAGGCGGTGAAGGTCGCGCTCGAGAACACGCCGCCGGAACTCGCGGCCGACATCGTGGGCAAGGGCATTGTTCTGACCGGCGGCGGCGCGCTGCTGCACCGGCTGGACGAAGTGCTGCGCGATGCGACAGGCCTGCCCGTTGTGGTGGCGGAAGCGCCGTTGAATTGCGTCGCACTGGGCACCGGGCGCGCGCTTGAGGAGTTGAAACGGCTTCGC
>JAPLOK010000301.1 GCA_026400775.1 Alphaproteobacteria bacterium
TCCTCGGCCTGGGCGCGCAGCCGCCCATGGCGGAATGGGGCGCGATGATTTCCGCAGGCCGGCGCTATGTGCTGGACCAGTGGTGGGTCGCGACCATTCCGGGCGTCGCGATCATCGTGGTCAGCCTCGCCTTCAACCTGCTGGGCGACGGGCTGCGAGATGTTCTGGACCCGCGCAAATCATGAGCACGCCGCTGCTGGAGGTCGAGGACCTGCGCGTGACCTTCCCCACCGCGACCGGGCCGGTGCGGGCGGTGCGCGGCGTCTCCTTCACGCTGGGGCGCGAGCGCCTGGGCATTGTGGGTGAAAGCGGTTCGGGCAAGTCGGTCACCGGGCGTTCGCTGCTGCGCCTGCTGCCGCCGCACGCGAAGCTGGAAGCCAAGCGCCTGCGCTTTGACGGGCAGGATTTGCTGCGTGCCACCCCGCGCGAAATGCGCGCGCTGCGCGGCAGCCGCATCTCGCTGGTGATGCAGGACCCGAAATACTCGCTGAACCCGGTGATGCGCGTGGGCGAGCAGATCGCCGAGGCGCTGCGCGGGAAGGGGCCGGGCGTGCGGCGCCGCGTGCTGGAGGCGCTGGAGGCCGTGCGCATCCGCGACCCCGAACGCGTCTACAACCTCTACCCGCACGAGGTCTCGGGCGGCATGGGCCAGCGCATCATGATCGCAATGATGCTGGCGCCGGAGCCGGACCTGCTGATCGCCGATGAACCGACATCGGCGCTGGATGTCACGGTGCAGATGCAGGTGCTGGCTATCCTGGACGACCTGGTGGCCAAGCGCGGCATGGGGCTGATCTTCATCAGCCATGACCTCGACCTGGTGGCCTCCTTCTGCGACCGCGTGCTGGTGATGTATGGCGGCCGCGTGATGGAGGAGCTGCACGCGCGCGACCTGCGCGCGGCGACCCACCCCTACACCCAAGGCCTGCTGGACAGCCTGCCGCGCATCGATGACCAGCGCGACGAACTTCCCACGCTGCGGCGTGACCCCGCCTGGCTGGAGGACTGACCGCATGATCGATGTGCGGAACCTCGATGTGCGTTTCGGCCAGGGCGCGGGCGCGCTGCATGCGGTGCGCGATGTTAGCTTCTCGGTGGCCGAAGGCGAGAGCTTCGGCCTGGTGGGCGAGAGTGGCTCCGGCAAGTCCACGGTGCTGCGCGTGCTGGCCGGGCTGAACCCGCGCTGGACCGGGCAGGCGGTGCTGGCCGGCATGCCGCTGGGCCCGCGCGATCCACCGCTGCCACGGCTGGTGCAGATGGTGTTCCAGGACCCCTACGCCTCGCTGCATCCACGCCATACCGTGGATCGCGCGCTGTCCGAGCCGCTGGAGATCCAGGGCATCGGCGATGTCGGCCCACGGGTGGAACGCACCTTGGCCGATGTCGGCCTGGGGCCTGCCTTCCGCTTCCGCTACCCGAACCAGCTCTCAGGCGGGCAGCGCCAGCGTGTGGCGATCGCACGCGCGCTGATGCTGGAGCCCAAGGTGCTGTTGCTGGATGAGCCGACCTCGGCGCTCGATGTGTCGGTGCAGGCGGAGATCCTGAACCTGCTGCGCCGCCTGCGGCGCGCGCATGGGCTGACGCTGCTTCTGGTGTCGCACAACCTGGCGGTGATTGCGCATATGTGCGACCGGCTGGCGGTGATGAACCGTGGCGCCATCGTCGAGGAGATGGACGTGGCCACGCTGCGCCGGCAGGAACCGCGCGAGGCCTATACGCGGCAATTGCTGCTGGCCAGCCGCGGCTATGACCGCAATGTGGCGGCAGGGATCGTGACCTACGACTGAGGGCGGGGGCAGGTCACCGAGCTGCGCGCGGACTGGTCACAATTGTGACCTGACCAGGTTGCCGGTTGGTCAACTGCTCAATCGTGCAGTCAGGCAGGGCTGGACGCGTGATGCGTGCGGACCACCGCTTGGCTCTCACCGACCCAGGGTGAGGCCGCATTCCTGCATCAGCCCGCCAACATTGCCGCGCGTCGCGTTGGCTATGCGCGCGACGCGGGCGGAGTCCTGTGCGGGCAAGGTTCGAACAAGGCAGGCGGAAAGCGCCATCATATCTATTGTGCCGCAAGCAATGGCCGCCTGGGACACGCGACCACAGAATGCGCGCCGCTGTTCCGGCGTTTGCTCGCCAATAGCGCCGCGCAGGGCTTCTGCTGCGCTTCCGCCCTGGCCGCCCAGGCCCGGGATCGACAGCCCCTGCGCGGTGGCGGCCTCCACTGAAAGCAGCAGCAATGTTGTCACAGCGAAGCGCATTCCGGGGCTCTTTCTTGGCGGCAAGTCTGGATGCCGCCCATCAGCAGATGTGTTGCAGGATTCCATCCGCGAAGCCAGCCAGCGCGCGGCGGCGTGAGGCAAGCCCTACCCCGAAAGGCGTCCAGGCCGCAGCGGCCACCTGAGCCGCCGCCGAGAGCTGTCAGGCGGTACATAACGCCATTGAGAGCAGCAACAGCTTTCGGATCAACACCATCACCGGGTTGCCGGAAGTGCCGACCTGCCACCTTCCATTCAGCGCAGCCCATCCAGCGCCTGGTTCAGCCTCCTTCTCAGGGTGCCGATCCTCTCATGTCAGCCGGGCCGAGTTCAGCGGGGAAGGCCAGCTCCACAGTCCGGGGTCATCCGTGGCGGATGGAACGAGACGCCGGCGCTGCGCGTTGTGCAGCGATGCGCCACTGCGGATGTGGACCATGCGATCACTGATCCGCAATGACCGGTCGCGGCGCTTGCACAGCGCCAGCGCACCGCGCCACGCCGACAGCCAGTTCAGCGCCTGCGCCAGGCCTGGGTCGCGCGCTCGATGCTGCCGCTGCTGGCCACATGCAGCAATTTCAGCGCCACATTGATCCCCAGGATCGCCACCGCCATGGCGGCGGCGGCGCTCACCTGCCCGGCCTCCTCCATATGCACCACCGCCACCGAAGCCGGTTTGGTGTCTGGCCCGTACAGGAAGATCACCGCCGAGACCGTCGTCATGGCGTTGACGAAGAGATAGACGAAGATGTCCAGTGTGGCGGGCAGGCAGATCGGCAGCGTGACGCGCCGGAAGGTGACCCAGACCGGGACTTTCAGGCTGGCGCTCACGCTCTCGAATTCCGGGTCCAGCTGGCGGATCGCGGTCACCGCCGTCAGGTGACAGACGGTGTAGAAATGCACCAGCGAGTTCAGCACCAGGATCGCCAGCGTGCCATAGAGCACGCCCAAGGGGTTGGCCGGGTCGTTGAAGAACAGGATATAGGCCAGCCCCAGCACCAGGCCCGGCACCGCCAGCGGGATGGTGGTGGCTAGGCTGACCACGCGCGGCAGCGGGCCGGCCACGCGCCCGCGCTCCAGGATATAGGCCACCAGGAAGACCAGCACGGTGCCCAGCAGCGCCGTCCAGAAGGACAGCTGCATCGAGGTCCAGAGGCTGCCCCAGCCGGCCGAATCGAAGCGGTCGAAATCGTAGTTCGCCAGCGTCAGTTCCAGGTTCCACGGCCAGAAGCGGATGAAGCTGCCCCAGGCCGCCAGGCCCACCACGCCCAGCAGCGCGGCGGCGACCAGCACGCAAAATCCCAGCAGCGGCAGGTCGCGCCCGGCGCGCGGCTTCGGCTCCAGCGGCACCGCGCGGCCGGAGAACACGCTGCCCTGCCGCTTCTGCGCCCAAAGGTCGAGCATGAAGGCGCCGAGCGCAGGCAGCAGCAGCACCATGCCCACCACCGCGCCCATGTTGAAATTCTGCTGGCCGACGACCTGCTTGTAGACCTCGGTCGCCAGCACCGGGAACTGCCCGCCGATCACCTTCGGGATGCCGAAATCCGTCACCACCAGCGTGAACACCACCACGGCCGCCGAGATCACGCCGCCCAGCGCGCCGGGCAGCGTGACGGTGGCGAAGATGCGCCCGCGCCCGGCCTTCAGCGCGGCCGCCGCTTCGTAAAGCCGGCCATCGGCGCCGGACAGCGCCACCGACAGGATCAGCGCCGCATGCGGGAAGCAGTAGAACACCTGGGCCATGACGATGCCGATCGGGCCATAGATGCTCTCGCCCAGCAGCAGCCCCCGCGCGAAGCCCTGGTTGCCGAACAGATAGACCAACGCGAGCGCGGGCAGCAGCGAAGGTGCCAGCACCGGCAACAGCATCACCGCGCGGAAGACCGGCTTGAACGGCATGCAGGAGCGCGTCAGCGCATAGGCATAGAGGAACGCCGCGGGCACCACGATCAGCGTGGTCAGCGCCGCCGTCCACAGGCTGTTCCAGGCGGAGATGGCCAGGCTCGGCGTGGTCACATAGGCGTGGAAATTGGCCAGGCCCACGAAGCCGCCGCCGGCATCCTGGAAGGCGCGCACCAGAAGCCAGCCCAGCGGCAGCACCAGCGCCAGCAGCAGGAAGATCGCGGCCGCGCCGAGTGCGGCGCCCATCAGCCGCTGATCGGCCGAAGCCGCCGGCCGCAGCGCGCGCCCGAGCGCCGCGTCAGACATCCGGATAGGTCATCACGCGGTCGGCCGGGATCGCCACCAGCAGCCGCACCACATGGGCGAGGTTGAGGGTGCGCAGCTTGTCCGAAGGCAGTTCCGCTTCCAGCCGCACGCCCTCCACCAGCAGGTGGATGCGGCAGACCGGGCCCAGGAATTCCACGCCAGCCACGATCGCCTCGAAGGCGCCGGCATGGCCCTGCGCATCGGGGCCGAGCAGCACATCCTCGGGCCGGATGAAGGCACGCGCGGCCTGGCCGGGGGTGAGCGATGCGGCCCCTGAAGCCTCGATGCTGACCGGGCCGGCGCGCAGCCGGCTCGGCGCCTCGACCTGCGCCGCGAAGCTGCCGGAGCGGCCGACGAAGCCGGCGACGAAGGCCGAGGCCGGGCGGCGATACACCTCCTCCGGCGTGCCGACCTGCTCGATGCGGCCCTGGCTCATCACCACGATCCGGTCGGAGATGGACAGCGCCTCCTCCTGGTCATGCGTGACCATGATGGTGGTGCCACCGAGCGATTTCTGCAGCGCACGAATCTCGGTGCGCAGCCGGGTGCGCACGATGGCATCCAGCGCCGAGAGCGGTTCGTCCAGCAGCAGCAGGCCGGGGCGGTTCGCCAGCGCGCGGGCCAGCGCTACGCGCTGCTGCTGCCCGCCCGACAGCTGAGCCGGAAACTTCGTCGCGTGCTGTTCCAGCCCCACCATCGAGACCAGTTCGGCCACGCGCGCCTGCACCTTATCGCGCGGCCATTCCGGCCCGCGCAGCCCGTAGGCGATGTTGCGCCGGACATCGAGGTTGGGAAACAGCGCATAGGACTGGAACACGATGCCGAAATCGCGCTGCCCCGGCGGGAGCAGCGTGATGTCCCGCCCAGCCTGCACGATGCGGCCCTGGGTGGCGGGATCGAGTCCGGCGATGGCGCGCAGCAGCGTGGTCTTGCCGCAGCCGGAGGGGCCGAGGAAGGAGACGAACTCGCCCTCCCGCACCTCCAGGCTAACCTGTTCCAGCGCCACGAACCGGCCAAAGCGCTTCGTGACATCCTGCACGGTCAGATAGACCGGGCGGGGAGGCACCGGCGCCGTGACGTCGAGCATCAGCGCGGCGCTGATTTGCCGTCGAAGCGGCGGGTCCATTCGCGCAGGATCTCGTCGCGGCGCGCGGCCATGACGGCGAAATCCTGGTTGACCAGGCGCTCGGCGAATTCAGCCGGGTAGTTCTGCACGCTGGGTGTCACTTCGGGGTGCGCCACCAGGGCGTAGAAGCGGCCGTAGAGCTCGTTCGCCTCGCGCGAGACGGACCAGTCCACCAGCCGGCGCGCGGCTTCGAGGTTGCGGGTTCCGCGCAGGATGGCGGTGGCCTCCAGGTCGAAGCCCACGCCGTCGGTGGGCACGATCACGTCGATCGGCGCGCCCTGGTTGCGCAGCGCCACAGAGCGCATGTCGAAGCTGAGCCCCACCGCGTATTCGCCGCGGGCTGCGTTGTTGCAGGGCGCGCTGCCGGAATGCGTGTAGACCTGGATGTTGTCGTGCAGGCGGTTCATGAACTCCCAGGCATTGCTCTCGCCCTGCGCGCCGATCCAGCCGGCCACGGTCAGGAAGCCGGTGCCCGAGGAGGCGGGGTTGGGCATCGCCACCTGGCCACGGAAGGCGGGGTTCAGCAGGTCGGCCCAAGTGGTCGGGCGCGGCAGGCCGCGCTGCTGCGCGACGACGCGGTTGAAGCAGATGGCCGAGACGAAGGCGTCCATGCCGGTCCAGGTCATCGGGTTGCGCGGGCTGCGGAAATTCGGGCGCAGCGCGGCCGCGCCCGGCGGCGTGTAGGGTTCCAGCATGTCCTGCGCCTCGAGCGAGAGCAGGCTGAACACCGACAGGCCCCAGATCACATCGGCGCGGGGATTGGCACGCTCGGCCACCAGGCGGGCGGTGATGACGCCGGTGCTGTCGCGCACCCAGGCGATCTCGATGCCGGGCACGGCGCGTTCGGCGGCCGCCTTGAAGGGGGCGAGCTGCTCGTTTTCCAGCGCGGTATAGACTGTCAGCCGCGTGCGCTGCTGCGCGTCCGCGGCGCCAGCCGCGAGGCCGAGGATGGCGAGAGTCGAAAGCAGAAGGCGTCGCATCAGTGTCTCCCTGGGCATTGTCGGGCGACAGGTTGACCGGCGCTTGGGCCGGGTGGAATGAGCATGCTGGGACAATGCGATGAAATCAGGCGCCGCACCACGGCAAAGCTGGCCAAACCGGCCGGCCGGAGCAAGCGTGACAGGGAATGGGGGCAGCATGCGCAGGGCGTTCGACATCATCATCGTGGGCGCCGGCATCCTGGGCCTGGCGCATGCGCTGGCCGCCGCGCGGCGCGGGCTGTCGGTGCTGGTGCTGGACCGCGACGCGCAGGCCAATGGCGCCTCGGTGCGCAATTTCGGCTTCGTCACCGTCACCGGCCAGCAGGCTGGGGATTGCTGGCGCCGCGCCATGCGCTCGCGCGATGTGTGGCAGGAGGTGGCTCCGAAGGCGGGCATCGAGATCGTGCAGCAGGGGCTGGCCGTGCTGGCCCGCCGCGCCGAATCGGCGGCCGTGCTCGAGGCTTTCGCGGCCATCGACATGGGCGCGGAATGCGCGCTGCTGGACGCCGCCGAAGCACAACGCCGCTTCCCCGAACTGGCGCGCGGCAGCCCGCGCGCCGTGCTGTGGAGCCCGCATGAGAGGCGCGTCGAAAGCCGCACCGCCATCCCGAAGCTGGCTGCCTGGCTCGAGGCCGCGCATGGCGTGACCATCCTGCGCGGCGCGATGGCGCTGGGCTGCGACGCGCGCGGCGTGGACACCAGTGCCGGCCGCTTCGAGGCGGCGCTGCTGGTGGTCTGCCCGGGCGATGATTTCGCGACACTCTTCCCCGAGCGCATCGCCGCGCGGCGCGTGACGAAATGCAAGCTGCACATGCTGCGGCTGGCAGCGCCCGGCTTCACGCTGCCGGCGGCGGTGATGAGCGACCTCGGCCTGGTGCGCTACCTGGGCTACGCCGAACTGCCCGAGGCTGCGGCGCTGCGCCCTGTGCTATGGCGCGAGCAGAAGGCGCAGCTGGACAACGGCATTCATCTTATCGTCGTGCAGTCGGCCGATGGCACGCTGGTGGTGGGCGACAGCCACCATTACGCCGCGACGCCCGACCCCTTTGCGCCGGAAGCGGTGGACGCGCTGATCCTGGAGGAATTCGCCGCGGCACTCGGCATCGCGCCGCCGCCGGTGCTGGAGCGCTGGACCGGCATCTATGCCTCCGCGCCGGATGCGCTGATGTTCCGCGACGCGCCCGCGCCGCATATCCGCCTGGTGATGGTGACCAGCGGCACCGGCGCATCCACCGCCTTCGCCATCGCGGAGGAAACCCTGGCCGAACTGCATGGAGAAGCCGCATGAGTGGGCTGAAAGCCGTCATCCTGGACTGGGCGGGCACCGTGCTCGACCATGGCAGCCGCGCGCCGATGGGCGCCTTCGTCGAGGTGTTCCGCCAGTTCGGCGTGGACATCACGGTGGCCGAGGCGCGCGGGCCGATGGGCATGGCCAAGTGGGACCATATCCGCGCGCTGGGCGATGTGCCGCGTATCGCCGCCGCCTGGCAGGCGCGGCACGGGCGCGCGTTTTCCGATGCTGATGCGGATGCCATCCACGACGTCTTCGTACCGCTGAACGCGCGTGTGGTGACCGATTATGCGACGCTGATCCCCGGTGCCGCCGAAGCGGTTGCGACGCTGCGCGCGCGCGGCCTGAAGATCGGCAGCACCACCGGCTATACGCGGCAGATCATGGCGCCGCTGCTGCCGGTGGCGGCCGCGCAGGGCTATGCGCCGGACAACCTGGTCTGCGCCGGCGACCTGCCGCGCGGCCGGCCTTCGGCGATGATGATGTATCGCTGCTTCCTGGAACTGGAGGTGGGCGTGGCGTTGACCGGCAATGAATGCGGCCTGTCGCTGGAGGAGCTGCAAGCCTGCACGCCAGAGCAGGTGGCCGCGCATCGCGCGCGCGCGGCCTGGGCGTTGCGATCTGCGGGCGCCCATGAGGTGGTGGACGGCATCGCCGACCTGCCCGAGGTGGTGGCGCGCATCGCCGCCCGCGTGGCGCGCGGCGAGCGGCCTTGACGGGAACTTGGAGATGTCCACGCCACTGCGGTTGGGTGATGAGGCGTACAAAGTAAAACGCCCCAGCGTTGTGGGTGGGGCTTTGGTTTTGCAAATCGAGTTGGATGCGGGGACCGGGTTCGGCTTATGGCGAACGCACCTCCACGCATAAGTCGCCCTGCCCGAAGTCACCCGAACAGGAGGTCACGTCAGTCAAAGTAGTGGGAATAGCGCGAATGTATGGGATAAAAACTAACTCATTAGAATTTGGTGGAAATTAGATGTCTTCGGAGGGCGTGGGTGGGTTGAGCAGTTCTGCCATGGCCTCGACGCCCTTGTAGCGGTGCTGGAACGAATACAAGCGCGAAGCCTTCGCACTGTTGAACGCCATGCTCGAAGACCTTTGCGAACGCGTGACTTCACTGCGGTTACGCCTGGAACTGCGCGCGAACCAGCCACCGCCAAGCCCTGAGCCGGTGCGCTTCATGCAAATCAGCCATCCCGCGCCGGAGGGCATGGCGCCGGATGCCAGCCAGCCCCTGGACGCGCCACCCGGGCCAAGTTGGGCGCAATCGGTCGACCCAGCCGACCCTTCGACCTGGAGCGATACGCCCCGCAACACCCCCTGCCCCTGTGGCATCGGGAAGCAGTAGAAGCGCTGTGGCGGTCGCAGCTGAGGCCGGCATTGGCGCAAGGAGTCGCGGTTAAGACATCCGCGGCCACGGCTGATTGTCCGCTTACCGCACCAATGCCGTCGAGAGCGCCGGGAACAGCGCGATCACGACCAGGGCGGCCCCCATCACGAGCACGAAGGGTATCGCACCCGCGAAGATGGTTTCGATGCTGACCTTGGGATCGGCCAATGTCGCCTTCACCGTAAAGACGGAGATGCCGAAGGGTGGCGTGAGCAACCCCATCTCCACCGCGATGATGGTGACGATGCCGAAGTGGATCAGGTCAAACCCCATCGCTTGCGCGATCGGCGCGCCGATCGGCACCATGATCAGCAGGATCGACGTGCTGTCGAGAATCATGCCCATCAGCAGGATCACGATGACGAAGGCAATCAGGAAGCCATAGGGGCCAAGTCCCAGATGCTCCACGAAATCGCCGATGGCATTGGGCACGCCGGCCATTGAGAGCATGCGCGAATACAGGCCGGCCGCGATCAGCAGGAACAGGATGGCGGCCGATACCAGGCCTGTTTCACGCAATACGCGCCAGAATTTCGCGGCATCGAGCCTGCGGCGCACAAGAGCGATGAGAAGCGCCCCCGCCGCCCCCACGGCGCCGGCTTCAGTCGGCGTGAAGAAGCCCGTGTAGAGCCCGCCCAGGATCAGCACGACCAGCGAGAAGATGGGCACCGACTTGCCGAGCATTTCCGCCGCGCCCATGAGCGGCTCATCGCGCGTGGCAGGGCTTTCGGTGTAGTCCATGATGCGGCCAGGCGCGAAGCTGGCGTAACACCAGATCATCACCGCGAAGCCCAGGGCGATGATGATGCCGGGAATGACACCCGCGATGAACATCGCGCCGATCGAGACCTCGGCCAGCACGCCATAGACGATCATGAGCAGTGAGGGCGGGATCAGCATGCCCAGGATGCTGCTGCCCGCCACGGTGCCCGCCGCAAAGCGCATGGAATAGCCATGGCGCACCATCTCCGGCACCGCCACCTTGGTGAAGACAGCCGCCGATGCGATGGACACACCTGTCACCGCCGCGAACACCGCGTTGGCGCCGACAGTCGCTATGCCAAGCCCGCCCTTCACCCGCCTGAGCAGATTCTGCGCGACATCGAAGGTGTCCTTGCCGACATCCGATATGCTGACCAGAAGGCCCATCAGCACGAACAGCGGTATCGTGGCGAATAGATAGTCCTGGATGCCGGAATAGGTGGCCAGCGCGGTGAACCGAAAGGCCAGATCCGGATTCTCGCGGATCAACCAGACACCAATGGCGCCGGTGGAGATCAAGGTGATGCCGATCGGCAACCCGACAATGATAAGCGCCACCATCACGCCGATCAGCGTAAAGCCCAAGGTCACGTCATCCATGGCGGGACACCAAGCGCCGAACTTCGTGGAGGAACAGGGCTAGATAGGCCACGCAGCCCGCAGCCCCGCCCAGCACGATCAGCGCGCGGAACGGCCAGGTCGGCACCGTGAATAGCCCTTGTACGCCAAAGAATTCCCGCAGTTGGAAGGAATTCCACATGCCCGGCCAGGCAGCCTGGGCGACAAACCACATCACGGCAGCGCCCAGCAGATAGAACAGCGCTTCGATCATCCGCCCGGCGAACGGAGCGTGCCTCAGGATGCGCTCGATGAGAAAATCGGCGCGCGTCATGCGCCGATGGTAGATCGTCGATCCGATCTGCAGGAACACGATGCCCACCACCGAATGCGCCGCGATCTCCGCCACGCCGGTGACCGGCGCGTTCACGAAGGAACGACCGATCACATCGGCACAGATCAGCAGCATCAGCCCGAAGGTCCAGATGGTGCCGATGGCGGCAAGGCCATCGAGGATCATGCGCACAGGATCGAAAGGCTGCGGTGGGGCGGCGGCGTCAAGCGCAGCCATGTTGATGTCGTCGGCCATGGCGGCGCTGTCCTTGCGGCTAGGCTGTCAACTCGCGATCCCAGTTGCGGCCCGGGGTGATCCCCGCTGCGCGGATCGCGGCGAAATAGGCATTCAACACATCGCGCGACGCCGGGCCCGAACTGTCGGCCCAGGTGCGCGCCAGGTTGGGCAGCCCGCGGATCCAGCGATCGCGCTCGGCAGCGGCGAGAGTGGTGATCACGGCGCCCTGGCGCGCCATCTCCGCCTCGGCGCTGGCGATGCGACCCGACACGTCGGCAATGTGCTGCCGGGTGGCTTCTCGGCCGGCATGCACGCAGGCCCGGCGCATGACCTCAGGCCAGCGCTCGAACCGCTGGCGGTTGGCGGCAATACCGCCCACATACATCGCGCCCACGTCGCACTTGGTGATAAAGCGCGCCACTTCATGCACGCGTGTGGGCAGGATGCCGACGAAGAAGGACAGCGCGCCTTCCGACACGCCTGTCTGGATGTCGGTGTAGTAGGTGGTCAGGGCGCCATCGACCGGCGTCGCGCCGGTGCCCTGCAGCCAGTTGGCGCTGGTGCCGGGCGCCGAGATCTTGCGGTTGCGCAGATCATCCAGCGTGCGGACCGGGAAGTTCGACCAGATGTGGTAGGTGTCCGTAATGTAGGAGCTGAGCGGAACCATGTTCAGCCCGTTCCAGTTCTGCCGCAGCGCCGGAATGGTCTCGTTCATCCGGTCGAAAGCATTGGCGATGACGCCGTGGTCGCCGGTCGCGAAGGGCGTGAAGTAGGTTACGTTCTGCAGCGGCATGGTGCTGCCTTCCCACAGCGTGTCCTGGAATCGATAGAGCGTGCCGCCATAGGATTCGCGCCAATTCACGCGATGGGTGTTGCCATTGTCCCGAAGGAACTTGTCGACCTCCGGCTGGAAGACGTTCTTCATCATCGTTACCCAGAAATTCGCCACCGGGTGCGATGAGGCGATGGTGATGTTGAGCGCCGATTGCGCCTGCGCATGATACGCGACGAGCGGCAGTGCGGTGGCGCCCGCGAGCAGGCTGCGGCGTGCAGTGGTCATCCTGGATCTCCCTGTCTTCGCGCCTTGCCGGCGCTGCTGCGCGAAACGTTACGCGATTGTGCCGAGCGCGCGAAGGATGCGTTCGGGCGTGAAAGGTTGTTCATGGACGCGCGCACCCAGCGGCCGCAGCGCATCATTGATGGCGTTCATGATCGCGCCTGGCGCGCCGGCGGTCCCGGCCTCACCCGCGCCCTTGGCGCCCAGGAGTGATTCGCGCGTCGGCGTCTCGACATGGCCCACATGCATCTCGGGCATCTCTGCGGACATCGGCACGAGATAATCGGCGAGCGTCGTGGTCAGCAGGTTGCCCTGCGCGTCGTAGATGCAGTGCTCGTACAGCGCACCGCCGATGCCCTGCACGATGCCGCCGCGCACCTGCTCATCGACCAGCATCGGGTTCACGATGCGGCCGCAATCCTCGACGCACCAATGCTCCAGCAGCTTCACCATGCCGGTGGCGGGGTCCACCTCGACCCAGCTGGCCTGGATGCCGTTGGTGAAGGCGAAGGGGTATTCCTTGGTGATGAAGTGGCGCGTCTGCACCAGTTCGCGCTGCAATTCGCGCGGCAGCGTGTCGCCGCGGAAATACACGATGCGGCCGAGCTCGTGCAGCGTCATCCGCTCCGCGCCGCCGGCCTTGTCGACGATGCGGCCGAGCACGATGTCGAGGCTGTGGGGTGCGGCCTGGAGCATGGCACCGGCCACCTCCAGCAACTGCTGCTTCAGCGCGATGGCCGATTGCAGCGCAGCCTCGCCGCCGATGCCGGCACCACGGCAGGCCCAGGTGCCGCCACCATAGGGCGTGGTCTGGGTGTCACCGGTGATGATCTTCACGCGCTCGACGGCAACGCCCACGCCATGCGCCACGATCTGCGCCAGGATGGCCTCGGTGCCCTGCCCCTGCTCCGTCACGCCCGAGGATGCGACGATCGAACCATCAGGGTCCATGCGGACCGTGCAGCCATCCTGCGCGGAAATGCGCGCGCCGCCGATGCCATACATGAAGGGCGAAGGGTTTGTCAGTTCGATGAACGCCGCGATGCCCAGTCCGCGATAGACGCCGCGCGCGCGTGCTTCCGCCTGGTCTGCGCGGATGCGCGCGACGGGCACCATCTGCAGCAGCTTGTCGAGCGAGGCGTGGTGCGAGAGCCCCTCGAAGCGCATCCCCGCCGGCGAGGTGTAGGGGTAGGCGTCATCGCGGATCAGGTTGCGGCGGCGGATCTCGATCGGCTCCATGCCCAGGGCCTCGGCCGCCAGGTCCATGAGCCCCTCGGTCACCGCGGTCGCGATTGGGTGGCCCACGGCGCGATACTGGCAGGTGGGCGCCTTGTTCTGCAGCACGACGGTGGTGGTGCAGCGGTAGTTCCTGAAGTCGTAAGGCCCGCCGCAGAGATTGACCACCTGGTTGCCCTCGATGGCGCTGGTGCGCGGATAGACCGAGTAAGGCCCGATGCCCGTCAGGTCATCGACATCGAAGGCCAGCACGCGGCCTTCGGCATCCACCGCCAGGCGCCCGTGGATGCGGTGGTCGCGGGCATGGATGTCACTGGCGAAGGCCTCGAACCGATCGGCGATGAACTTCACCGGCCGGCCCATGATGCGCGCCATGGCGGCCACCGCCACTTCGTCAGGATAGACATGCACCTTGATGCCGAAGCTGCCGCCGACATCCTTGCAGATCACTCGCACATCACCTTCGGCCATGCGCAGCTGCTTGGCGAAGACGCCTTGCATCATGTGCGGCGCCTGGGTGGAATGATGCACGGTCAGCGTGCCGTCGGCGCGGTTGTAGTCGGCGATGATGGAGCGCGGCTCCAGCGTGACGCCGGTGTGCCGGCCGGTGACGAAGCGCGCCTCGACCACCTTGTGCGCCGTGGCGAAGGCGGCGGCGACATCGCCGGTCTCCGCGGTGCGGGTGAAGACCAGGTTGTCGCCGAGCTCGGGGTGGATCACCACCGCGCCAGGGGCCAGCGCGCTCTCCATGTCGGTCTGCGCGGACAGGGGTTCGAATGTGGCCGCCAGCGCGGCCACGCCGTCCTCGGCGGCGGCGCGCGTCTCGGCCAGCACGGCCACGATAGGCTCACCCTGCCAGGTGGCCCGGTGCAGCGGCAGTGGGTACTGCGGCGCGGACTTCATGCCCTTCAGATGATCCAGCGTCGCGACCCAGGGGTCGCATACCTTGGCGATATCGGCCCCGGTGAAGACGCGCACCACGCCGGGCACAGCCATGGCAGCGGCAGTCTCGATGGCGCCGATACGCGCATGGGCGCAAGGGCTGCGCAGGAAGGCGGCGTGCAGCATGCGCGGCAGCACCACGTCATCGGTGTAGGTGGCACGGCCTTGCACCAACTTGGGCGCATTCGGGCGCGGCACCGAGCGGCCGATATAGGAGTTCGGCAGATCCTCGCGCGAGAGGCCGATGGAAGCGGGCGTGATCTGGTTCACCGGCGTGCCTCCAATGTCGCCTCGACCGCATCCACGATAGCCTGGTAGCCGGTGCAGCGGCAGTAATTGCCCGCGAGATGCTCGCGAATCTCGGCGCGGGTGGCGTCTTTTTGGTGGGCAAGGATATCGGCCGCGGTCATGATCATGCCAGGCGTGCAGAAGCCGCATTGGGCCGCATTGCGTGCCACGAAATTCGCCTGCAGATCGGCCACTTCACCGCTGTCCGACAGACCTTCGATGGTGGTGACCTCTGCACCGTCGAGCGATGCGGCCAGCACCAGGCAGCCGCGTACGATCTCTCCATCGACCCGCACGGTACAGGCGCCGCAAACGCCATGCTCACAACCGGCATGAGAGCCGGTCAGACCGAGATCGAGCCGTAGGAAATCGATCAGATGACGGCGTGGATCGACATGGCGCGAGACACGCTCGCCGTTCACAGTCAGGGTGATCATGCGGCCATCTCCGTGGGGCGCAGCCAGGCGTTCAGTACGCGCGCGGTCAGCACGCGGGCTAGGTGGCGTTTCATTTCCGGCGGGCCGTGCAAGTCCTGCGGCGGATCAAGATCGGTGGTGAGCGCGGCCTGGGCTGCGGCGATGCTCTCGGCCGTCAGGGGTCGTCCCTCCAGCGCCCGGCATGCGGCACCAGCCAGAACAGGCCCATTCCCCACGCCGAAATACACGAGGCGCGGCGCCAACACGCGGCCATCATGCACGCGCATCGCGGCGGCAAGGCCGGCCATGGCATAGTCGCCTGAACGACGCGCGACTTCGTCAATCGCGGCCAGGCTCGGCTGGATGGGGATTTCCACCGCGACGATGATCTCGCCCGGGGCCAGCGCGTTCTGCAGCAGGTCCGTGAAGAAGGCGCTGGCGGGAATGCGCCTTTCGCCCGCCGCCGAGGCCGCGACCACAACGGCATCCAGCGCCACCGCGCAGGCCGGTAATTCCGCCGCAGGATCCACATAGGCCAGGCTGCCGCCGATGGTGCCGCGGTTGCGGATGGCCGGATGCGCGATGAGCGGCACCGCCTGCGCCAGCAACGGCGCATGCTGGCGCACCAGCAGGTCACGGCCGAGTTCCACATGACGCGTCAGCGCGCCGATCCGCAGCATCTGCCCCTGCAGGGTGATGCCGCGCAACTCGGGAATGCGCGTGATGTCCAGGAGCATGCCAGGCTCGGAAAGGCGGTATGCCAGGGTGGCCAGCAAAGTCTGGCCGCCCGCCAGAATGGTCACCGATGGGCCATGCGCAGCAAATGCCGCCCAGACATCCGCAAGGCTGGTCGCACTATGATAGGTTATGGCTGGCCATTTCATGACAAGCCCTCCGGTTTTTCGTTGATCGGATGATCAACAGCCCCTCTTCCCTGTCAAGCCGAGCCGGTTTCTGATGCGGCCCGATGCATGTGGAGTGTGCGTGGTGAAGGCAAGCATCACGCGCCGCCGGTTGCACCCGACGGCGAGACGCGAAGCGATCATGGCCGCGGCCGTGGCGTATTTCGCCGAG